>CAIMZS010000536.1 GCA_903846015.1 uncultured Anaerolineae bacterium
GTGCAATATTTTGTAAAAGTGCTAAAATCTCTGTCATGGGTTCTCTCGAATGAGTTGCGGTTGTGGAAGACTACAACTCTAATCGAGAAACCCTATTTTATTTACCCAATTTTGGCGAAGGTATTGACAGGTATTTACATTAAGCAGCGAATGCTTGAATGCTTGAGCATTTATCCGAAAAATAAAAAGCATGTTATTCTTAACATGTCCACTTTATGCAGGTTTACGATTTGACACTATGCCGCATACGCAAGGAATACGCATAGCGAGAAAACCGGCAAAAGTGTTCAACCTTTTATTGATAAATACAAAATTCACAGAGATTGAAGTATTTTAGCCAGGAGTTTTGATATGCTAACCACGCTTCCACGTATTCTTATCCTTGACGACGATCCCAATTTGCTTGCGACGTTTAGTGATATTCTCCGGCTAAAAGGTTTTAATCCCGTTGTCACGCAAACAGCGGCAGCGGCACTGGCAGTAGTTGCAGAACAGTTTGTCCCCATAGCATTGATCGACTTGCATTTGGGTGATGAAATTTCCGGCCTGGATGTATTAAAAATCATCAGGCAGCGTTCCCCTCAGACTGAATGTATTTTGCTGACCGGCTTCGCTTCACAGAATTCAGCCATTGAAGCCATCCAGCTCGGCGTTTTTGGATATTTCCAGAAGCCTTTCGATATGCCCCAGGTTTTGCTTTCGATCCAGCGGGCACTGGAAAAACATGCTGCCGAGGCTGCGCTCTTGCATAGCGAAGCCAAATACCGGCTTCTATTTCAAAACGCCCATACCGGAATTATCTTGTTTGACAATACAGGAAAATTTCAGTTGGTCAATGAGAAGATTGCCACCATGCTGGGTGGCGCGCCAGAGGATTTTATCGGTAAATCGTTATTTGATGTTTTTCCAGACCAGGCTGAATTTCATATGCGGCGATTTTCCAAAATCGCCCAGGATAAAAAAGGGGGCACCTTTGAAGATCCCTTTCCATTGCCCGACGGGATACACTGGTTTTCTTCCGATATCCAGCCAGTGTTTGACTCTGAATGCAACATAACTGGAATTCAAATCCTTTCGATTGACATCACCGAACGCAAACGGGCGGAAGGTCTTTTAATTGAAAGCGAGACCAAACTGCAAGCCATTCTCGCAAATTCAACGGATGCAATTGGCGTTTCAATAAAGGGAATCCATAGTTTTGCCAACCCGGCGTATGTGTCTATGTTTGGGTACAAAGAAGCAGAAGAATTAGTTGGAACACCCATCGACAATCTTATCGCGCCTGAAAACCGCGAAATGGTTCTGAAAAATATCCGGAACCACGCCAATGGACTGTCGGCACCTTCAGGTTACGAAGTCGTTGGACTTCGAAAAGATGGCACAACCTTTATCATGGACGTGCGAGTTTCCACCTTCCTGTTGAAAAACGAACGGTACACGCTTGTGATCCTGCGTGATATTTCCGAACGCAAACGACTTGAGACAGCATTAGAAAACCGCTTGATTGCCCTCACCCAGCCTTTGAACCAAGCAGAAAATATTGACTTTAAAAACCTGTTTGATCTTGAATCTATCCAGCAAATTCAGGATGACTTTTCAGCTGCAACCGGGGTGGCATCTTTAATCACATACCCAGATGGCACCGCAATTACGCGGCCGAGCAATTTCTGTCATTTATGTAGTGGGATCATTCGTCAGACTGAAAAGGGGCGGATTAACTGCGTCAGGTCCGATGCCGAGATTGGCCGTTTTCATGCTGAAGGACCGATCATTCAGCCGTGCATGAGTGGTGGGCTTTGGGATGCAGGTGCTGGTATTTCTGCCGGCGGCCAACATATTGCCAACTGGTTGATTGGCCAGGTGCGCGATGAAACACAGACCGAAGAGAAAATGCGGGAATATGCCCGGAGTATTGGGGCTGATGAAACCGCCACCATTAACGCCTTTTATGAAGTACCAGCCATGAAGCAAACCCAGTTTCAAAATGTGGCGCAAGCGCTCTTTACAATGGCCAACCACCTCTCCACCATTGCCTATCATAACGTCCAACAGGCGCGCTTTATCACCGAGCGCGAGCAGATTGAAAAAGCCTTGCGAGCGAGCGAACAAAATTTCAGAGAGATTTTCAACTCTACGGCTGAAGCCATCTTCATTGGTGATGCCGAGACCGGAAAAATGATCGATGTAAATGATACGATGCTAAAGATTTATGGTTATGAAAGCAAAGAGCAAGTTTTAGCAGGAACTATCGGTGATTTAAGCGCCAATGAACCTCCATATACACAGGACGTTGCCCAGGAATATATCCGAAGAGCGATCCAGGGTGATCCTCAGATTTTTGAATGGCTTGGAAAACGACGTGACGGTTCCACATTTTGGGCTGAGGTCTCCCTTAAAAGATCGCAAATTGGCGGTAAAGGCAGGGCCTTGACAGTGGTAAGGGACATCTCCGGACGAAAATTAATGGAAGATGGCTTACGTAAGAGCGAAGAACGATGGCAATTTGCCTTGGAAGGAGCGAATGATGGGGTCTGGGACTGGAACCCCCAGACGAACGATGTTTTTTTCTCCCGACAGTGGAAGGCATTGCTGGGTTATGACGATCAGGAGATTGGCAATAACTTTGAAGAATGGGTAAAACGCATTCACCCTGAAGACCGAGAACAATGTTTTGCTGATTTAAAGCGTCATTTTGATGGCGAAACCCCCATCTATCAAAATGAACATCGCCTCCTATGCAAAGATGGTACCTACAAATGGATTCTTGACCGCGGGAAAACTTTTGTTTGGACAAAGGATAACAAACCATTGCGGGTTATCGGTATCCATTCAGATATTACTCAGAGCAAGCTGGCTGAGAAAAAACTTAATGAACAGGTTGAAGAACTAAAGCGCTGGCATCGCGCAACCATGGGACGTGAAGATCGCATTATGGACTTGAAACGAGAGATCAACAAACTGTTGAGCGATGCAGGAAAACCACCTCGCTATGCTAGTGTGGCGGAGACCTCTTATGAGTGAATCAATCCGGTCCTTCCCGGCTCGGTACTATTTTCAAGCGCATGGATGGAAGATGATTGCTGGTGGGCTGGCGATCATCGGGCTTTATTTTTCCAGCCTTTACAGCTTTATCCTCTTCCATACGCTGGTTGAATTGTTCAGTGTCGTTATAGGGTGGACCCTGTTTTTGATTACATGGAACGCGCGGAGGTGGATGGATAACCGCTATCTGCTCATTCTGGGGACGGGGTTGGCTGTTGCAGAGGGGCTGGATCTGGTTCACACCCTGGCATATAAAGGATTGAACCTCTTTCAAGGTTACGATTCCAATCTGCCGACACAGTTGTGGATCGCTGCGCGGTTTTTGCAAAGCCTGACGATGCTGTTTGCCCTTTTTTTTCTCACCAGCAAGGATCTGCCCGCCCCCATTTCTGGTAGGTACCAGGAAAAAATACGCCGACCTTTCGAAATGAGTATTCTGGTGGTTTATTTCATTGCCGTGGTTGGGCTCCTGACTCTCATCTTCCTGCGTCAATTTCCGGTATGTTACATAGAAGGGCAGGGCCTGACAGCCTTCAAGATAACCAGCGAATATGTGATCATTTTCATCATGCTGATTTCTGTGGCAGTGCTGTGGCATAAACGGCTGCACTTTGACCACACTCTGCTCTATTTGTTGATCGCTGCCACGGGTTTGACCATCTTGTCGGAACTGGCTTTCACCTTCTATGTGGGCGTCTATGATTTTTCCAACCTGGTCGGGCATTATTGCAAACTGGCGGCTTTTTCTCTCTTTTATCTGGTTGTTATTCAGAACGGTTTGCAGCGTCCCTACAGTATCCTTTTCAGAAATCTTAGCCAACAGACCGATGCTCTCCGAAAAAGCGAAGCGCAGTTCCGGCATCTTGTTGAAAATGCAAATGACATCGTTTATTCTTTGACAATTGAAGGTTTCTTCCAATATGTCTCCCCTGCTTGGACGAGATTTGTGGGCCATTCCATTCCAGAAGTATTAAATCACCCGTTTCAGTCCTTTATTCATCCCGATGATCTTCCTGCATGTATTGACCTTTTTGAAAAGATGAAACAATCTGGAGAAGGCCAGACCGATATCGAATACAGAGTAATCCACAAGAACGGCTCCTACCACTGGTATACGTTCAATACTTCAGTAATAAAAGATACTGAGAATAAGGTTGTTTCTTTAATCGGCATCGCCCGCGACCTCAGCGAGCGCAAGCAGGCTGAGGAAGCGCTGGGTGCGAGCGAAATCAAGTTCCGTTCTCTCTTTCACATTCTGCCAATGAGCGGTGTTATCTACCGGCTCATTCGCGATGAGCAGAACGAAATTGTCGATTGGGAAATCCATGAGATTAATGAATTGGGGGCAGAAGATCTTCATCAATTGCCGTCTGATCTGATAGGGAAGCGTGCCATTGAGTTATTCGGCGCGGAGGTGATGCAGCCGTATCTGGATTTATGCCGGCAGGTTGTTGCCTCCAACCAACCTCAACACATCGAAACGCATTTTGCTCACAATAACAAACACTATCTTACTGCTGTATTTTCCATGGGAACCGATTATTATGCCAATGTGAGCATTGATATTACCGAAAATAAACGCGCGGAAAAAGCCTTGCAAGAGAGTGAAGCGCGCTTCCGTGGTTATTTTGAGCAGGAGATCATTGGTGTTGCGGTCATCGCACTGGATAAAAGCCGGGTGACAGTTAACCAGGCTTTATGCGATCAATTTGGATATACCCAGGAAGAATTTGCACACTTGACCTGGGCTGAAGTGACCCATCCTGATGATCTGGATGCCGATCTTGAAAATTTTAATCGCGTGCTGGCCAGTAAGATTGACACTTACCGCCTTGAGAAACGCTTTATCCGCAGAGACGGGCAAATCATCCATGTTGACCTGAGTGTAAACTGTAAACGCAAACCCGATGGTCAGATCGATTACTTCCTGGCGCTTCTTTCCGATATCACTCAACGAAAGCAAGCAGAACAAGAACGCGACCGGCTGCTTTCAGAGACACAGCGGAATGCCGCGGAGTTGGATGCTGTCTTCAACGCATTACCTTATCTTGTTTCTCTGCATGGGCGGGATGGGCGCTATCTGAAAGTCAACCCAACAATCGTCAACACCTTTGGATTCAATCCGATCGAATCCAGCAGGGATGAGATCGCACAGCGACTTAAGGCTCACTTTCCGGACGGACAGCCACTTACTCCTGAAAACTTGCCGTTCAGCCGGGCGCTCGTGGGTGAAACCGTCTATGATGTAGAATACATCATCACTGACGCTGATGGGAACGAGCGTACGCTCTTATTTAATGCGATCCCGTGGAAAGTGGATGGAGAAATACAGGGGGCGGTCTTCGCGCAGGAGGAAATCACAGCACGCAAGCGGACGGAAGAGAAAATCCAGGCAGATCAGGTTGAGTTACATCAGCTGCTTATCGAAACTGAACATTCCCGCCAGGTGCTGTTGAGCGTGGTCGAAGATCGGAAAGAGTCCGAGGCTGAATTGAGGCGATATCGCGATCATCTGGAAGAACTTGTCAAAGAGCGAACCACCGAGCTGGAATTTGCCAAAGAGCAGGCCGAATCTGCCAACCGCACGAAGAGCGACTTCCTGGCAGTTATGAGTCATGAGATTCGTACTCCCTTGAATGGCGTTTTAGGTCTCGCCCACCTGGTTTTGCAAACTGAATTGAGCGATAAACAACGTGATTACGCGGTAAGATTGCAGCAATCCGGTGAAATTTTGATGGCGACCATTAATGATGTTCTGAACTTCTCGAAAATCGAAGCAGGAAAATTGGCTATCGAGCGAGTCAATTTCAACCTTGATGATGTCTTTCATAACCTTTCCAACTTGGTGGCGGCTCGCGCCCAAGAAAAGGATCTGGAACTCGTCTTTAATAGCAATGTCAATGTTCCGTCTCTGCTGATCGGTGACCCGCTGCGACTTGGCCAGGTAATGCTCAACCTGGTGGCCAATGCCATCAAATTTACCCAAGCAGGCGAGATTGTCGTCAAGGTCAGGCTTTTCGAGCAAAGCGACAGTCCCATGATTGGAGGCCATACAACACTTGAATTCTCAGTGCATGACACAGGCATTGGAATGACGCCAGAACAAATCTCGCATCTGTTTCAGCCATTTACCCAGGCGGATTCATCCACCAGCCGCAAGTATGGAGGTACTGGCCTGGGACTGACCATCAGCCAGAGGCTGGTGCAGTTGATGGGCGGAGAAATCAATGCGCAGAGTCAAGTTGGAGTCGGTTCTGTTTTTACATTTACGCTGGAAATGGAACAACAACCTGAAGCCGATCCGGTGGCGCTGGTTGCTACTCCCGATTTGCATGGTCTGCGGGTTTTGGTGGTGGATGACCATCACGCCACTCAGGAATTTCTACAAAGCGCGCTAGAATCCTTCGCTTTCAAAGTGAGCGTGGCGTGTAGCGCTGAAGAAGGTTTGTTGCTGTTGGATCAAAGCCGGGATGACCCTTTCGGGCTGGTGTTAATGAACCGGAAATTTCCTGGCGGTATGGATGGATTGGAAGCCGCCCAGCACATTAAGCGTGAATCTCACCTGGCAAACACGCCAATTATTCTACTTGGCAGCCAGGAAGAAGCGCAGCAAAAGCTCAATGTAAACGGACTGGATGGCAGTCTGGCGAAACCCATCACCCGTTCGCAGTTGTTTGAAGCCGTGATGCAGGTTCTTGGGCATCATACGCACAACACCTCCCGGCCCACGCATAAAAATATCCCTGAAGAGACTTTGAAAAAATTGCGTGGTAAACATATTTTATTGGTGGAAGACAACGAAATTAACCAGCTGGTCGCATTGGAGATCTTGCAGCAAATGGGTATCCTGGTTTCGGTGGCTGATGGCGGCGAACTTGCTGTTCTGATGGCTGGACAGGGCGACTACGATGCCGTCTTGATGGATATTCAGATGCCGGGCATGGATGGTTATCAAGCTACCGCACAAATCCGTAAGAACCAGCGATCCGATGCGAACCAATTATCGATTATCGCCATGACTGCGAATGCTATGGATGGCGACAGCCAGAAAGCGTTGGCTTCTGGTATGAACGATTACATATCCAAACCTGTGGATGTTGCGCAGCTTGCCAGTGTATTGCTCCGCTGGATAGACCGCGCAACAGCGATGAGTGCGGCAGTATCTGTCAACGAAAACCGGGAATTTAATGATGGGGGAGCAGTCCCGAAATTAGAAGCCCAACCCGAATTACATCTACACGCATCGGCGAGCACGGAACGGGAACAACTGCCTGCTGCGCTCGCCTCAATTGATATGGTCAGCGCGTTGGCTCGCCTGGGTAATAATCAAAACCTCTACCGACGAATGCTTTTAATGTTCTGCGCTGAACATGGGAAGGATGGCCTTGCCATCCGGGATGCTCTGAATAGCAAGGAATTTGAACTTGCTCTGAGACTGGCGCACACACTTAAGGGGCTGGCTGGCTCCATAGGCGCTGAAGAGCTGTGCGCGGCGGCAAAGGATTTGGAAACGGATATCAGGACAGGGAAGGAGACCATTGAAGAAGGTCTCCTTGCAAGGGTGGAGCAAAAGCTGATGGTGGTTATTGCGTCGGTTGCCAGGGTTTTGTAACGATGGTGTGCTTGTTAAACCTGAATATAAGATATCTGTTTATTTTGTTTATCTAATTCTATCCGAGAACCTGCCGCCAGAAAGACGGCAGGTTCATAACTTTTGGCAAATGGATGCCGTATATTCCAGGTATTTTCCAACTTGTCTGCTCGTAAATACAGAATTACGGGTGCTTGAGTTGCCCGCTCGCAGTAAAGTCCGGGGTTTTATGCTCACGAAACAAGGTGCCATCTGCTTGCATTGTCAGGGTGCCACCACTGCCCGAAGGACATTCGCCGCTCAATGTCTTCGAGAACTTGTACGTGAAAACCTTATCAGTAATTGTTACCAGTGTCAATTCCCACTTGCAACCCACGCTCGTATTGTTGAGCTCGCCGCAAACGCCCCCAGCTGAACAGCCAGTTGGGATGGTAACCACAATATCTTCTGTGTGGGATGGATCAGTGGAAAAACTCATCACGCCAGACCAGCTGCTTGCAAAGCGGTCAGAGAGGTTAACCGGCGCCGGTTGTGCACAGCCGTTGGCGAACAGGACAGAAAGCAGAACTATTAAAACGAATGGGTATTTTGTTTTCATGTTTTCCTCTTTTCATCAAAGCAGTTATGTCATTTCCATAAAAAGATTATTAAGGTGATGGCAAGCAACATTACCTTTGCGATTGTTTCCATCAGGCGCCTGGTGACCGATTTCTGATTCTCACCTTTGCTATCATGAATATATTGTGATCGTAATCCTTCTTTTCTGGCTTCTTCCAATCGAATACGGGTAAGATCTTCAACTCCAAACATGGTTACACCTCTTTTTGAAATAGTTTGAATGGGCATGAGACATTTGTGGAACAGTTTCACTCGTTGATATTCCGCTGCATCGCGCGGATTTGTTTCGAAGTGAAGCGGGACGCCAATGGATTTACCTGGCCTGATCGGCAGATGTGATACTTTGCTCCTGTCTGGCATTCGCTGAAATTACCTGGACCGTCACGGCGAGTTGATGGACAGTGAGAACTGCCTGAACGATCAGAACACTTGCAATGACAAAATTGAACCAACGATTTTTCTTCATTTTTTCTCCTGGATGCTTGAAAAGTTTTCCGACGCTGTCGATGGATCAACATTAGCATTCCTGCCCTCACCAAAAGCGACTGGATTCACCAAAATTCACCAATTCGGTCAAATTAGCCTATAATCATCTACAATCTTGGAACCCATCATCTTGATGGGCTTGCTTCTGGATGGGTTTTCCCCTTGAACAGAATGGGAAAAGAAGAAGGGAAATATGTCCAACCAATCTTTTCATCTCGCCCTGGAACGTTTCACGAATTTTGGCGATTTGCTGCGTTTTTTACGTCGCAGAGTGGGTCTTACTCAACGCGAGCTTTCCATTGCGGTTGGTTACAGCCATGCCCAGATCAGCCGGCTTGAACTCAACCAGCGTCTTCCAGACCTGGCAATGCTCAGTGCCCGGTTTATCCCCATTCTGAATCTGGAAAATGAGACGCAAGTCGCAGACCGCCTGATGGAATTAGCGGCAGAGCTATCCATTCAAGAAGTGCCTTCTCCGGGAGATGCTCCTTTCAAAGGATTGATCTATTTTGACGAAACGGACACCGGGATATTCTTTGGGCGGGAGGAACTGGTTGCCAGGCTGGTCGAACGCTTGCACGTTGTCCTGGATGAACCACGCGGACCGCGCTTCCTGGCCGTGGTCGGAGCATCGGGCAGCGGTAAATCCTCCCTGGTGCGAGCCGGCCTGGTTCCTGCTTTGCGCCACACGCCCTTATTCTCCCGCGGGCAGGTGATTCTTCTAACACCAACCGCCCATCCGCTCCAGGCCCTGGCGTCGAGCCTCCGACTGGGTCCGGCCCCCCTGGCGCAAATCGCCGCCCTCATGGATGATTTTGCCCAGGATCAGCGCTCCCTTCACCTGGCAGCGGGGCAGTTGATCGGTTCCAAAATTAAATCACAAACCAGTTCCAGGCAGATTCCCAAGCTACTGCTGGTGATCGACCAGTTCGAGGAACTCTTCACGCTTTGCCAGGATGAAGCCGAACGGCGGGCATTCATTGACAACCTGATGACCGCTGCCAGCGCACCGGACGGGACTGTGTGCGTAATGATCGCCCTGCGGGCTGATTTTTACAATGCCTGCGCCCCATACCAGGCTTTGCGCTCTGCTCTGGCTGGCCAACAGGAATATATCGGACTGATGAACGCCGGGGAGCTGCGCCGCGCGATTGAAGAACCGGCAAAATACAACCATTGGGAACTCGAAGCTGGTCTGGTTGAGATTCTCTTAAAGGATTTGGGGGTTGAAGTTAACCAGGATCCGCAGCCGGGCAGCCTGCCCCTGCTTTCGCATGCCTTATTGGAAACCTGGCAGCGACGTAAAGGCCGTACGCTAACCGTTTCAGGCTATCTTGCCACCGGCGGCATTCGCAGCGCCATCGCCGAGACGGCCGACCGGATTTACAATGATGAACTGGATGAAGAGCAGCAAAAAGTAACCCGCAGGATCTTTTTACAGCTGATCCAACTGAATGAAAACGAGCCGGCCAGTGAAACCCGCCGCCGGTCGACTTTTGATGAGTTGATCCGCACGCCTGAAGATGAGATCGTAGTGCGCGATGTGCTGACGCTTCTGGCCGATTCGCGCCTGGTGATCACCAACAGCCCCACAACAACTGGGGTATACCACTATAGTGATGTCGAACTGGCTCATGAAGCCCTGATTCGAGAATGGCCCACCCTGCGCGCCTGGCTGGACGAGGATCGCGAAGAGTTGCTGATCTCACGCCATCTCTCCCAATCTGCCATTTCCTGGGATAAGATCGGCCGGGATGCGGGGGATGTATACCGCAGCGCGCGCCTGATGCAGGCCAGAAAATATTCGAAGGCGCATCCCGAACTGCTGAATAATTTGGAAAAAGATTTTCTAGCGGCCAGTTTGGCCCAATCTGAGTTTGAAGAGAATCAGAGCCAACGCGAGTTGGCAGCCGCTCGAACCCTGGCCGAAACCCAGCGACAGGCTGCAAAGCAACTGCGCCAACGCGCGGTCTTCCTCTTTGTTGCGTTTGTTCTGGCTGTCACCATGGCCGGTGTGGCCCTTTACCAGGGCGAGTTGGCCCACCAAAGCGCCCTGACCGCCCAAAATAATGGGCAGGTTGCTTTCAGCCGGGAATTATCTGCCGCTTCCCTGAGCAATCTTGACCTTGACCCGGAACGCAGCATTTTGCTTGGCCTGCAAGCAGCGCAAGTAACACAAGCCTTGAACGGGAGTGTACTGCCCGAGACCGAGGATGCGCTCCACCGCGCGTTAATGACTTCCAGGGTTCGCCTGACGTTATCAGACCTGGGTCAAATGGTGGTTTCGACAGCCTTCAGCCCAGACGGAAAGCGGATTGCTGGGATTGGAAAAGACGGAAAAGCCATCATATGGGACGTTGTCAATGGAAAACAATTGCTTCAAATGGCGGGCAGCACGCTGCCAACGGATGCCATCGGTGTCCAACGCATCGCCTTCAGCCCGGACGGCAGCCGGCTTGCAACCGGTGACGCTCAATTCGTGAGAATTTGGGATGCCAGTTCGGGGCAGTTGATCCATTCCCTGGCTGGGCACAGTGACGATGTATGGGCGGTGGCATACAGCCCGGACGGAAAACAGATTGCCAGCAGCGGGGTGGATGGCAGCGTGAGAGTCTGGGATGCTGCATCCGGCGCTCCGAGCCTGGTGTTGACCGGCTTTGAAGGACCGGTTGAAACCCTGGTTTTCAGCCCGGATGGGAAGAAGCTGGCGGCATCCAGTGATGATCTCACCCTCAAACTGTGGGACGCCCAAAGCGGGGCGCTGCTTTTCAGCCGGGGAAATTTTAGCGATGCGTTTTCCGTCACCTTCAGCCCGGATGGCAAGAACCTTGTGACAGGCTCACCCGAAGGTGTGCAATTCTGGGATACCGTTTCGGGGTCCAGCGACCCGCTCTTTACCATTCAAGGTGCGGCTGGTGCAGTCCGTTTTACACCGGATGGCGCTCGGCTGGTGACCTTCAATAACAGCGTGGTGCGCCTGTGGGATTCTGTCACCGGCCGCGAGTTGTTTACCCTGACGGGCCACACAGGCTGGGTGGAAAATATCGCCATCAGTCCGGATGGAAAAAGCCTTGCCAGCGCAAGTTTGGATGGAACCGTCAAAATCTGGAGCCTGGAACCCGGCCAGGAAGTGGTGAGTATGGCGGGCAGCGGGATTCGTTCAGCCTACAGCCCGAACGGGAAGTGGTTGGCGCAAGAGACTGCAGATGGCGACCTTCAGCTTTGGAACGCGCAGTCTGGTGAAAAAGGCTTGAGTTTGCGCGGAAATGGGACAGCCATTTATGGGTTTGCGTTCAACCCGGATGGTACGCGGATTGTTGCTGGCGGTGTTGATAAAACCGCGAAAGTCTGGAACGTAGCTACAGGGGAACTGTTGTTAACTCTGACAGGCCACGAAAACATCATCCGTGATGTGGCCTACAGCCGCGACGGAACCCGCATTGCAACTGCCGGCTTTGACAATACTGCCCGAATTTGGGATGCGGCCAGCGGTCAGGAGCTCTTGAAACTCGCCGGTCATCAGGGTCTGGTGACCGGAGTGGCCTTCAATGCTGGTAGTTCGCGCCTGGCGACCGCCTCCGTTGACCAAACTGCGAAAATATGGGATGCCAGAACTGGTAAGCTGTTGTTTACACTCGTCGGGCACCAGGGGGCTATCCCGGATATCACCTACAGCGCCGATGGCACGCTCCTGGCAACCGGCAGTTTTGATAAAACAGTTCGTATTTGGGATGCTGCCACAGGCAAGGAGTTGCAAGTACTGACGGGTCACAGCGCAGATATTCAGTCGGTCGCCTTCAGCCCGGATGGCCAAATGTTGGCAACTGGCAGCGAGGATAACACAGCCATCTTATGGGATCTTGCCACTGGTAAAGAACTCCATTCGCTATTAGGCAGCGCCGGAGGGGTCATGGGAGTGACTTTCCATCCGGACGGTTCCAAACTGGCGTTATCCAGCGCTGATGGGGTGATCCGCGTGTATACGCTTAATATCGATGATTTGCTAGCCCAGGCCCGGGCCAGAGTTACGCGCTCCTTAACGGCGGCTGAGTGCCAGAAATATTTACACAGCATTTCCTGCCCGGCCGAATAGGAAAATTAGCAATGACGTCATTGTTCGATGGGTTTGATCACCAGCATATTCGCCAAGGGTGTGCTGACCTGAGAAAACGAGCTAAATACACAACTTTCAAACGAATACTGTCGGCCTGTAATATTTTTCTTACCGAAAGAAGTAAATTACAGCAGCAACCAGTACGCCCGCAAAGGGAGCCAGCGCGAATCCTTTAATAGATTTATTGTCCACCGCCGCGTATCTGTCTCCAGGGAATGGGTATATGTATGCAGGAGTCTGGTACAGGCTTATTGCTCAAAAGGGCATTTGCCCGACATTGTGGGCAATCATTTTCGCTTTTTGGTTTCATCACTCGTGTTTGGGGGGGCTGTGTTTCTGATGGCTTCGTTTTTCCGGTCAGCCATTTCCGGACCCATTTATAGTGAGCGAAATGGTACGGTTCGAGTAACAATAAAATGAAAAAGGGTAAAATAAGTAAGTTGTTCTTCATTCAGGTGGCAATTCCCGTCCCGTGAAGAGACCGGAACCCTCGTTCTTAGGCTTCAGGATCGCCATGTTACCACATCTTTCATCTCCCCAAGTTATCCACCACGAAAATGTACCTCAACAGGTACAAATTCAAACACAGCCAGATTCGCAGCTTCTCATCTTGAATAGGGAAAAATCGTAGCCGAACTTGACAGCCCTCAATAATCTCTTTGTTGCTGGTTCGACTCCAGCCGGGCCCACTTTCGGTTTTTTTCTAATGTTAGATTAATGTTTCTGTACTGATTTAGGACAAACATGGTGGGGAAATTAGGTGCAATCTAGATCAAAGTTGGACGGCTGTCAGTAACCAAATATTAGAAGTAACCAGAGGAGTCCGAGAATGCTAACTATTACTCAAGTCAATTCAGAAGCTGAAATTGTAGCCGTCCGGGAACTATTGCGTGAGTACTCAATATGGGCTTTCACACTCGTTCCGGACGGTGACAAAACTCCCCCCTGGGAGGGATTCGAGAAGGAATTGGCGACATTGCCCGGTGTTTATGCACCACCTGCAGGACGTATACTACTGGCCATGCAAGATGGACAGCCAGCAGGGTGTGTAGGTCTCAAAGGACATGACGCCACTACCAGTGAACTCAAGCGGCTTTACGTGCGTCCCAACTTTCGGGGACAAAACATCGGTCAGCAATTAGTCAACATGCTTGTAGAAGAGGCACGTGACTCCGGATATCAAAGGATCGTGCTCGATAGCCATATCTCGATGAAAAAAGCACATGCAATCTATCAGGAAGCTGGATTCAGGCTGGCGAGCGGCCCTGATGATTTACCAGAGAATATCAAGGCAATTGTTGTGTTCATGGAATGTGACTTATCCGCAAACCGCTAGTGAAAAAAGCTTAGTTTGAAAGATTTCATCACCAACTTAATTAGCACCGACACCCTCATAAAGCATGCACTGGACATTGGGGATTCGTCGCTATTGGAACTCCTTGATTATGAATCAATAAACTTGTAAAAAGACAACCGTGATAACTTGTAGATCTTTGTTATTTGCAATCTCTGCACAGGATAATCGTTCGGCACCGATTGATTAAGCTTCAGCGACAAGTGCGATGGAAATCTTCATACCCTTTGGATGAATGGCGAGTTTCGCGCCCTGTCGCGCAGGCGGGTCTTTTGGGAACCACTTTCCCCATTCTTCGTTCATTCCGGCGAAGTCGCTCTCCTCTCCCAAAATCCATGTTGCGCTAAGGGCTTTATCGAGAGAGCTGCCAGCCGCGCGTAAGATTGCTTCAATGTTTCTTAGACACTGGCCGGTTTGTTCCTGGATGGTTGTTCCGATGACTTCACCCGTTTTCGAGTCAAAGGGACCTTGACCTGATACGAAGATAAGCCCGCCGGCCTTAACTGCCTGACTGTACCCCGCCAAGGATTTGGGTGCTTGATCAGTGTGAATGATTTGTTTGGTCATTGGCATATCCTATCTGCGTGCAAGATGGTTTCAGCGCTTCGGATTATTCCAAAATGTCAATGGTAATGATTATATAAACTATATTACATCAAATTTATCATATTTCAATAGGGGAATACTTCAATATTCTGGCCGAGGTAAACAAAGTGGTGGGCATTGACGCACAGTTATATTTACAAATCGGACTATTTGTGTCATAATAATTTATGCTCCCCACCGGCACCGTCACCTTCCTTTTCACCGACATCCAGGGCTCATCTCAACTTTGGGAAAAACACCCTGAGGCAATGAAGGCCGCACTTGCCAAACATGATGCCATCTTGCGCGAAGCGATCGAGTCCAATAACGGTCGCATCATCAAAACCACCGGTGATGGCGCGCATGCTGCCTTTAGCACCTCGTTGGATGCGGTCAATGCCACGCTCAGAGCACAAAACCAGTTCCAATCCGCGCCTGGCGACTTGCAGATTAAAGTGCGCATGGGTCTGCACACTGGCGAGGCCGAACTGCGCGATGGGGATTATTACGGACAGGAACTGAACCGCGCCGCGCGCATCATGTCTGTCGGGCATGGCGGGCAAATCCTGCTCTCCGGGATCACAGCCGCACTGGTGCGTGAACAATTACCCCAAAACACAAAAATCATCGATCTTGGTGAACATCGTCTTAAAAGTCTGTCCAATCCGGAGCATCTCTGGCAGCTGGTTGCGCCTGGAATAACCTCAGAATTCCCCGCGCTTCAATCGCTCACCACCCTTCCCAACAATCTTCCCCTGCAACTGACATCGTTTGTCGGCCGGGAAAAAGAGATACTCGAAATTAAGCAGCTTCTCAACTCAGCCCGGCTGGTGACGCTGACGGGTTCAGGTGGCACGGGCAAGACGCGCCTCTCTTTGGGAGTTGGCAGCGAGACAATGACTCCCTTCACAAACGGCGTGTGGTTGATTGAACTCGCGCCGCTAACCGATGCCACGCAAATCATCCCCGCCCTGGCGCACGTTTTTGGTCTGCAGGAACTGCCCTTTAACCCGCTGGCGTCCCTGGTGATGGATTATCTGCGCGACAAAAAGCTCCTGCTTATTCTCGATAACTGCGAACATCTTATCGCCGCCTGCGCGCGCCTGGCAGATGATCTCCTGCACCAATGCGTCGGGCTCAAGATCCTGGCCAGCAGCCGTGAAGCCCTGGGCATCGCGGGCGAAGTCGCTTATCGTACCCCTTCGCTGGAAGAGTCCGAATCGACACGATTATTCGTGGAACGTGCCCGCGCCGCCAACTCAAAATTTTCACTAACGGATTCAAACGCATTATCCATCGCCAAAATCTGCTCCCGCCTGGATGGCATTCCGCTGGCGATCGAGCTGGCCGCTGCGCGCACCAAACTGTTTTCTGTTGACCAGATCGCGGCGCGCCTCGATGATCTCTTCCGCCTGCTGGTGGGAGGCAGCCGCACCGCCTTGCCGCGTCAACAAACTCTGCGGGCGTTGATCGATTGGAGCTACGACAACCTCTTCGAAGAAGAAAAAGGACTTTTGCGAATCGCATCAGTCTTCGTGGGCGGCTGGACACTGGACGCACTCGAAGCCGTATCAGACGACCCGAATGCCATTGAACATCTCGAAGGGTTGGTAAACAAATCGCTGGTGGTGATCGAAGAATGCAACGGCGATATGCGGTATTTCCTGCTGGAGACCATCAGGCAATATGCCAGGGAAAAGTTATTCGAAGCGCAGCAATCGTCGGCGGCGCGTGACCGGCACTTCATCTATTTCGATGAATTATCAGAAAAGATGTGGGAAGCCTTCCGCTCAACAGGTCAATATACCTGGCGGGATAGGACAGAGGACGAAATGGAGAACCTACGCGCCGCGTTCGAATGGGGACTGGAGCACCATGCGGAAGCTGCAATCGGTATCGCCGCCAATTTTTGTGTTATTTCAGGCTGGGTAGGCAATCAAACCGAGGGATTGGCTGTCGTTAAATCTGCGCTTGAGCGTGTTCGTTCGTTGTCACCTATCGAAGGAGAAGCCAATATCGATCGCCAAAAATCCCTGGCAACGGCATTATTTGCGCAGGGCCTGATTGGTATGGCGACTGGAGGAGCGCTCTCCCTACAGGCTTTGCTGGAAGCGATTTCCATTTCGCGCCTGACTGGCGATAAAATAATGCTGGGATATAGTCTGGAGATGTACTTTACAGCCTCCACATTTAGGAATCTACCTGATGGGCCCGATGCTGCAAAAGAAGGTTTCGCGATATTCAGCGACGTTGATGATATGTGGGGCATGAGCATGGCGATTATGAATATGGGAAGGATTGCCCTAATGCGCGGCGACGTCGGTGAAAGTCAAAAATACTTTGACATGCTCAAGGCAAGGCTAAAAGATGCGCCCATTTCATTTATGTCTGGATTGAATTTCCTCGGCATGGGCCATGAAGAACGCGACCGCGGTCGCCTTGAGAATGCAAAAGAACATTTTGAAGAAGGAAGAAAAATATTCAGGCTATTACGCCATAAAGGTTTTGAAACTGTGATGATGGCTGAACTGGGTCACATTGCCCGGATAAAAGGCGAAATAGCCGAATCAAAGCAAATCTATCAGCAAACCATCAGGAGATTTCAAGAATTAGGGAATCGAGGCGCAATCACACATCAGCTGGAATGTTTCGGATTTATTGCCCTTGCAGAAGAAGAACCGCAAAATACCGCAAAATTGTTTGGCGCGGCAGAAGCCTTGCGCGAAAAAATTGATAGCCCAATGACAGATATGGAACGCATCGAATACGAGCAGTCCGCGTCTCAATTACGCAGCATGCTGCCCGATGCGGATTTCAATACGCTCTGGGCGGAAGGCAAGTCCATGACGATGGAGCAGGCAATTCAGTTGGCGTTGGGATAAAACCAAGATGAACATCCTCGAAACAAATCGTCTCATCCTCCGCCATTTTGTCATAGA
>CAIMZS010000537.1 GCA_903846015.1 uncultured Anaerolineae bacterium
CCATCCGCTTCGGTCCAGATGAGCGAGGGCTGGGCCCCAATGATTGCTGGAACTTGGCGAGGAAAATTAAAACCCGGTGTGGGATGATTTAAGGCATGGCATTTGGACTTCCAACAATTCATTTCTTCGCCAAAACCAGCCTCCCGCCATTCATCGGTTAAACCCTGGCCTTTATCCCCGTGACAGGATAGACAAATTGCCCAATACGGAACTGCGCCATTGTCAGCCATGGTCGGATTTGCTGGAACTATAGGCTTTATTAATCGAGGGGATAATTGGTAAGGAGTCGGGTCGGGTGCCTTTTCGGTCGGATCCGCCGCGCCTGCGTGCGCAATCTTATTTGGCTGGATCGTATAGGTAAATATTAGCAGAATCAGGAGCCAACCAGCCACTAAGATGATCGCGTAGGCTGTATTCAGCCTTTTTAACGGTGTCGGCATGTTGTACTCAAATCTTCAGTTTGGGTTCGCAGTAGATGGAGTTGTAGTTTGGTTCTTTCAATCTAACTCAAGATTGTCTGTTTCATCATTATTGTTATCAATGAATTCGCCCCTGGAGTATGCTTCAAACCAGGAAAGAGCCTCCTGAAATCGTTCGCCAGGAACGCACAATTCAATTTTTCCCATTGGTCCGCTTACTGGGTAAAGATAATGAGATACACCTTCTTGAAATAGTTGAACAGGGATACCAAGGGCTTCGATGGCTTCCTTTAATATTTCAGCTTCAAGACGATCAAATAATTCTACTAATGTGACCCATTCGTTGGTAGGCATGGATGTTATCTCCAGGTAATGATAAATATTATTGTGAAGAGGATTGATACGATTAATTGTCTCATTCCAATTGCAACTGGTTTTGCCCCCACTGCTGGATTGAAGGTTCCCCAAAGTGTTTCAGCAGTCTGGACCAGGTGTGCCAGAAAGACCCAGGTTGGGACAATGCTTAAGGTACCCAGGATAATTGAAAGGATTAGATTGAAAACTGTGTAAATTAGCGCACGAAATCCAGGCTTCAGCCTTTCTTCCAGAGTTGGGATGTTTTTCCATTGGCGTTGTTCTAGCCGCAGGTATGCGTATAGGATGGATGCCGCGGATTGAAACCAGACCAACAACCACATTGCCCACCCACTGGAATTGTAATTGCCTTTTCCTAACCAGAAGGCGGCCGGGGCAGCCAATGCAAGAACACCCGTTGCAAGCATCTCAATGCCCATCTGTCGTCTTTCTTCCCGGCGGCTGACCAACCATAAGTGCCATGCGAATACAGGCAAGGCTGGAATAGACAGATAAAAAACAAATGATTTTCCTAGAATAAATAAGGCCAGGCTTGCAAATAAGATGGCCGCTCCGTATATCACGATCCAGAAATAACTGGCGGGCAAATCACTGCGTGGACGGCGTCCGTATAACGCCTTGATTGCGATTGTGGTGGGTTGACGAATCATGAATGCCATCATGGCTGCCAAAACGAAAGCCAGCGTAGCGTTGTTCATTTTTCCGCCTGCGAACACACCAATAGCAAGAGGGCTAAGGATAAACACCCATGAACCGTGATCCTGGGGTAGGGCTATTTGTGGTCGAAGAAACGATGAGTTATTTGGCATGGCAGAGATCCTGTTTGATTATATACAAAAAGCCGGTTGCAGGCGGAATTTGCTAGAAAGGAATTGGGTTGTAATCACTTGAAAAATAGAACCTGCATACTTCTGCG
>CAIMZS010000538.1 GCA_903846015.1 uncultured Anaerolineae bacterium
CATCCCCGTTTCCCACGATAGGGTTTCCAGGTATGGAAATGTTTCCTGCAACATTTGTTTCAGCGTCTGGTGTGATTGAGATAGGACGGGAACGTAGTTCTTTTTCGAGGGCGGTGTGGCGTTTTCATGAATGGCATATACCCCTGCTGCAATGGGGGTCAGCGCCTGGCGCTTTTCAAGCGAGTACAAAATTCTCCGAAAAGTCTGCTCGGTCAATGTCGGCTCAAAGCGGGCATAAAAGCTGCGCAGGGCATATTTTTGAACCCGACCGCTGACAAGAAAGGCCTTGGTCAATTCATTCAAATGCAATTGAGAAACATCGTTTTTCATTTTGGCCTGCTCTCTGATTTCGTAATTCGTCACTAATCCGTATTTTGTGACGAATTACGAAATCAATTTTAGTATACCATAATCAGAATAGGCCATGAAGCGGTATAACTCGCGATCCCTTTTTACCTTATTGACAATTTGGTTATCAAGTTCTTTTCCCTGCAAAACGTATGATTACAAACCCAAATAGTTTTCATTGCCAGTGAAAACTATTTGCCAAAAGATTTCAATGTGAATGAAAACATTTGGGTGGAATTTCAGACTCTCAAATATCATTTTTTGTTTCGCTGATCCTCATTGGCAACAATCTTTGAACTTCCTTCGGATCTTTCAGGATCTTTCGCCCCATTTCCAAATCCAGTTTGTTCAAACGCGCCAGCTGCATCAGGTTGGCAAACTTCCCCTTTCCCGCTTCAGCCCGCGCAGCGTACAGTTTGGCTTGCAAACGTGGGGTAAGTTCATAATAATCCGGAGTGGACTGCAACAGTGTCAGCAGAGCGTCATTAGCCTGCCTGACTTTTTCAATCAACTGCATTAGGGACAGATCATCCTGCGCCGACCAGGAAATGACAGATTCCTGAATAACAACAGGTGGTTTCTGATAAGTCCGGCGAATCTGTGACCAGTGATTGCCGCGGCTCGGAACGGAAACAATTCGAAATGCCGGCAGCAATAACCCGGTCAAAGGTTTTCCGTGAACGCAATCGGTATCCAGACCGAAAACCTTGTCGTTGTAGACAAAAGGCTGGTCGGTGCCATTGTAGTTGTTGTGCCCAACAATCACCGGTTTGTCGCCGGTATGATATTCGTACCAGGGTCGCTCATAATGCTCACGCAGGATTTTGTCTCCACCCATCGTGCCGCACACCACTGATGGATTCTGCTCAGCAAGTGGAATACCTGGCTCCAGGTTACCATGCACAATCACGGCTTCGGCGAGTTCGATATAGAGTGGCAGAGTGCTCATCCAGGCAACCGCATCTGCATATGTTTCTCCAAACTGCTGACGGCTGATCTGCTGCGAGATGGAAAGCTTGACTTCATGCCTGGCCGCGCGAACATGCTTGCGTTCATGATTGCCCATCAAGGTGCGCGCATTGGGCGTCTGTTGGAAAAAGTCCAAGACTTGCGGAGTTTCCGGCCCACGATCGACAATATCACCAACTGCGATGATTGAATCGCCGTCACTCAGCCCTGCCTTTTCCAGTAAGGCCAGTAGCTCGATATAACAACCGTGAATATCGCCAATAACCAGCGTTTGCATAAGCCGATTTTACCTTTTTTCAGGTGAAAGGCGAATAATGGAAACGCTATTTACTTTTGGCAGACAAAATGATAATATGAATTTACTTTATTACTGTTTTGGTTTATAAACTATAATAAAATGGACCCAAAAAACTTCTCATCCCCTTCATCGGGCACACCGATTCTGACTCAAGCAGGCTATTGGGCTTTTTTGCCTGCACCTTTGCCCCCGGTCATTACCTGGTCGCTTCCCCTCGTATCTGCCCTGGCTGATGCAGAGCGCGATCTGAGCAAACTGACCACGATGGCAGGTTC
>CAIMZS010000539.1 GCA_903846015.1 uncultured Anaerolineae bacterium
CATTGACCGACTAAACTCGGCGCTTTGCTCACGCGCCGGATGGCCTGATCCATGCTGACATTGGCCGCCATCTGGGCTGAAACCAACTGAATGAACTCGGGCAGTTGCGAGAGCAGGTTGCGCCTTGTGCGCCTGGCCGCTCCATTGAGCGAGATTCCTGGAAAGTTGAAGGCCAGCAGCGCCGCGATGCCGGTGAAGACCACATCGCCGCGGGTCAGGATCGAGCCGCCCACAATCGCAGCAGTTACTGCTGCGATCTGCAAGCCGATGTACTGGACCGCGTTCCAGCCGATCCATTTGCCGCCCATCTGCGCCCAGTACAAATTGGCCGAGATCTTGCGCAGCATACTGGGAGGCGCGAACTTTCCAATCGGGCGATCCAACGGGGATAATGCGCCACGCAAACCGCTCAGTTTTTGAGCAGCATCCGCCGGTGCGAAGGCATCCGCCAGGTGACCCTGCGGCGCGCGCTGCCAGACGAACTCAACCATCGTGTACACAATGAAGAGCGTGATTGCAATGCCAACAAGGTAAATGAAACCGGTCATACAGCCTCCTGGATCATCGAACGCATGATGAAGTACCCGGCCACCATCGTCAGCACCACGCCGCCCAGCACGAGCTGCACTACCAGGGAATGCAGGGATTTGGCGATCAGCGGATCGAGCGACAGGTAACCCAGTACCAGGACCAGCACACCTGGCAGGGTCATGACCGAGACCATCACATCACCGGCTTTGGCTGAGGCGCGGTTGCGTGCCATCAGGATCTGCTGAACACGCGAGGAGATCGAGAGCAGGGTATCGGCATACTTGCCGCCGCCCGCTTCCATATAGCCATCCAACAGCATGGCCAGGTTGGCCAGCGAGGTGGATGGGGAGCGTTCGGCCAGGGATCGCAGCGCTTCCTGGCGATCCTTGACACGCATTTCCACAGCAGTCAGGGATAGTTCGGGGGCGAGCGGGTTCTTGCCTTCGATATCCAGGCTGTCGGCCGTTTCCTGCAGCACTTCGGATGGTGAACCACCTGCGAGCAACCCTGCGGCGATGCGCCCGATGGCAATCGGCAGGATCTTATCGATGGCTTTACCGCGTCCCTGGACTTTGTCCTTCAGCCAGGCCTGCGGCGCGTACCAGGCGATCCCGGCCAGCACCACACCCACCAGCCATCCGAGCAAGGCTGCGCCAAGGGCGAAGGCAGCCAGGGCAGCGCCATAGGTCATGACCTGGAAAGTGACCGGTTTCATGTTCAGCCCGGCGGCCAGCAGCTGGTATTCCAGCGAAGATGGATCGAGTGCCTGCATGCTCTTGGCGCTCTCCAGCGTGTACATATCGTTCAGTACACCCGCTTTGATCCGGCGCGGAAATGCGAGCCAGAGCGTGAGCAGTGCAACCAGAACGGCAATAAGAAAAATCAATCCAGTCATAAAAGACCTCTACATTCCTGAAACAAGCACGGTATGGGCGGATGCCCCAAGCGAGAAACCGATGACCAGGCCCATCATGAGTCCATAAATAAGCAGCAGAACCGAGTTACTGGTAAGCAAAGGCTCTCGTGGATGCTCGATTCCGGCAGTTTCTTCGCGGCAAAAGTCCGGAAGTGGTTTGTTAATCGCACCCATTACTGCTCATCCAGACCGGCCTGTTTCCAGTCCCCGGTCTTGTTCCAGCGCGGGTTCGCAGCGGAAGAACTCTCGTCATAGCGCCAGAGCGCATTGAACCAGACCGCGCCGTTCTTGAGTTCCTTCTCGACTTGTGAGATCGAGATCACCCGGCGTTTGTCGTTGCGGATGCCGATCTGCACCTGCACATCAATCGCGCTGGCCACAGTCCGGAGCGCATCCGCGCGATTCACGCCCATATCGGTGCCCATCAGCCCAGCCAGGCGGTCCGCGGTCTCGCGCGGGCTCTCGGCATGCAGGGTGCAGCAGCCGGAGTGACCGGTCATCAGCGCTCGGAAAAGCGACATGGCTGCCCGTCCATCACGCACTTCACCAATTACCAGGTAATCCGGCGACATGCGCATGGCATCATCCACGCCGTCTGAAAGGTTATAGGGAGTGACTTCGGTGCCTTTGGCTTGCGGTCTGGCCTCGATGGTTTGAACGGTTTCACGGTCGATCCAGACTTCTTCCGGGTCTTCGATCTTGACGATACGCCAGCCTTCGGGCAGGAAATTGCATAAGGCCGAGAGCATGGTGGTCTTGCCGGTGCGCGTCCCGCCGCAAATTAACGTGCGTTTGCCGGATTGCATGGCTTCGCGCAGCACTTCCATCATCTCGGCGTTCAGCGCCTGGCGCTCGATCAGCCATTCCGGCAGCACCGGTTTCTGTTCGTACAGCCGGATGTTGATGGATGGCATCCTTCCGGGAGGCGCGATCGCCGGGTGCAGGGCCTTGATACGCCCGCCACCCGGGTTGTGCTCGGTGGAAGGCAGCTTGGCATTCACCGATGGGTTGGACTCATCCAGGCGTTTGTTCTGCGGTCCGAGCAGGCGGTCCAGCACGCGCCAGACTTCGCCGGGTTCCGGACGCATTGCGACAGTCTCGAAACGCACTTCGCCCTTGCGCATGATCTGCAAAAGGCCGTGCGAGTAGAGCGTGATCTCGGAGATGTCCGTGCGCGCCGGTGGGAGCAGCAGATCCAGGAAACCCAGACCCAGCAGCCTGCGCGAGATTTCGGCGGACAATTCCTGCTCGACCGCCTGGCCAGGCCGCAGGCTACGGCGGCGATAAGCCATGCCAACCAGCGTGATGACATGCTCCATCACTTTGGCGCGTTCGACGGGTGTCGGGCGGGTCAGCACGGTAGGCGGGAACTCGGTGTTGATCTGGTCGATGACTTCGTTGACCAGCTTGTCACGCTCGCTTCCATCCAGCGCCGCGTCTGGGGATTGGGTGTTCAACATGCTCAAAACCATATTTGCCTACCCAAACCTTAATCGTGGCAGCTTGAAGACCGAGCGGCCGTTATCCTGCGGCGCGCTGGCCGCGCGTTCCATGCCGGGGAAGAGTGCGCCAATGATCTGGCGCAGCCCCTTGCTCAGCTTCTCTGAGCGCAGTACGGCTGGGATGCGCTGCTCCTGAGCGGCCATCACGTTCGGATCGGCATCGATGACCGCGATGATCGGCGGCGCCCAACCCAGGGCCTGCGAGAGTTCCTGTTGGAAGGCGCGCGGGGTCAGGCTGCTGGTTTCGGATGCCTGGTTCAGCACCAGGTAGGTGGCCTCTCTGGGAAGCTTACCCAGGCGGTTGAGCATATTCAGGGTGTGCCTGGCGGCGAACAGGTCGGCCATAATCGGGCGGTAAACCAGCAGGGCCACATTGGCAAAAAGCAGCGAGTGGATCATCCACTCGGATTCGTCTGATGGTAGATCCATGATCAGGGCGCCGTAGGAGCCATCCTCGGCAGCCAGCAGGCTGGAGTAGATGCTGTTCGGGGCGCGCACATCGGAGGAGTTCTTAACCGCTGTGGCATACTCGATGCTGTCTTCCGGAGCGAGCAGGATATCCAGCCCTTCGATGCGCTGGATGGCAGCCTGCAGGGCAGGCTTGCCGGGGCGTTCAAAGAATTCGGTCAGGTTCGGGACGTAGCGCAG
>CAIMZS010000540.1 GCA_903846015.1 uncultured Anaerolineae bacterium
CATTTTGTATAGAGGTGCGTTATGAACCAAATTATGAAAATGGCTTTCCGCGATCTGGGCCGCAACCGCCGCCGCACCTTTTTCTCGGCCCTGGCGGTCGGCATCGGGCTCGCGTTGTTAATTTTGATGGCTTCCGTGATTGAAGGCGAAATGGGCGGTGCGATTGAATCTGCGATCCACTTGCAAAGCGGACACATCCAGATACGCTCGGCGACTTACAACGAGAATAAATCCAGCCTCAAGTGGGATGATCTGGTTGAAAACCCCGATCAGATTGCCAGCCAGATTGCGGCCCTGCCGCCTGTTTCTGTTGCGACACCGCGACTGTTTGCCAGTGGATTTCTCTCTGCTGGGAAGGATTCGGCTGGGGTGAAAATCGTCGGTATTGATCCGGCCTCCGAAGCAAACGCCCCGTATCGGGACGGCATGATCAGTGGTAGTTTTCTCACCCAGGACGACCGCGAGGGTATTCTGCTCGGGAAACCGGCTGCAGAAAGGTTGAAACTTAAGGTTGGCGACCAGGTTGGGCTGTCGGTCAATACTTCCAACGGCAGCGTGGATGAACAGACCTTTATTGTGCGTGGAATCTACACAACCAATACCTGGGGTTACGACAGCGTGACGGTTTTCCTGCCGCTTGCGAAAGCCCAGGCCATCACCCAGGCCGAAAACCACGCCAGCACGATTTTTGTCCTGCTCAAGAACACGGCAGATACCCAGATGGTGATTGACGCATTGAAAACATCCAATCTGAAGGTGTTGACGTGGAAAGACTTGAACGCCCTGATTGTAGACTGGGAGGCGATGGCAAATAGCTATATTGGGATTCTTTATATGATTATCCTGGCCATCACTGCTTCGGTGATTATCAACACCTTGATCATGTCAGTTTACGAGCGCACCCGAGAAATTGGCATTCTATCGGCCATCGGGATGCGCGGCGGTGGTATTCTGGCGCTGTTCCTGGCTGAATCTTCTCTGTTGGCGATCGGTGGAGCGATGCTTGGATTGGTGATTGGGATATTGTCTACCCTGTACTTCAACCGTTTTGGTTTCTACATTGGCAACATGGGTCTGACTGGTATCCTGGTTACGGACACGATTTATGCCAAACTGACGATGAATAACGTTGTCAACCTGACCATCATGACATTTGTGGTTACACTGCTCGCCGGGCTTTACCCTGCAGTGATGGCTTCCCGCATGGAACCAGTCGCGGCACTGCGGGCTGAAAAATAAATAATTTACCTGACCCCCGTCCCTTACAGGGACACCTCTTTCCTGGTGAGGGAAAGGGGCTGGGGGGATGGGTTATGGTACCCGGCTCTGCACGGGCAAAGGAGAAAATCTCATGGAAGTTGTAAAAATTGAAAACATCACCCGGGTCTACAAAATCGGCTCTGTAGAAACTCAGGCACTACGTGGCATCAATCTGACTATCGAAAACGGAGAATTCACTGCCCTGGTGGGGCCCTCCGGCTCTGGGAAAACCACGCTACTGCAAATGATCGGCTGTCTCGATCAGCCAACCACAGGTACGGTCACAGTGGATGGTAAAAATGTCACCAGCCTGAACCGCAACCAGCGCGCTGATATGCGCAAAGGTCACATTGGTTTTATTTTCCAATTTTTTGCGTTGATCCCCACCCTGACTGCCTACGAAAACATCGAAATGCCGCTTCTGCTTAACGGTCACAACCCCAAAGAACGCCGCGAACGTGTTATGGAACTTCTCAAGGCCGTTGACCTGGTCGATCGCGCCAACAACCGTCCAGATCAGATGAGCGGTGGTCAACAGCAGCGCATCGCTATTGCGCGTGCCCTGGCCCCCAAACCGGCGCTGATTCTGGCGGATGAACCAACAGCCAATCTCGATACTGCAAATGGCGAGCAGGTCATGGAGATCATGACCCGCCTGAACAAGGAGACCGGTGTCACGTTTGTATTTGCCACGCATGACCCGCGAGTGATAAAATATGCTCATAGAGTTGTGACTCTACGGGATGGTTTAGTAGTGGATGCCCGCGCGATAAGCGAAAACGGCCTTTAATAAATTAGTTAAGTGATTTTTGGAGTTAATGATGAGAAAAGGGTTTGGTTTATTTTTACTGTTCAGTGTCATACTGGCAGCATGTTCTGCTGGGGGTGCCAGCACACCCATACCAACTGTTGTGCTGGTTAATACGGCATCTACAAATGCGGGTGGCTCCAGTTTTAGCGGAGGTACTGTGGCGGCCTCCGGAACCATTGTGGCGTCCCAGGATGCGCAAATGGCATTCACGGTGGGAGGCCTGTTAAAAAAGGTTAATGTCGCTGCCGGGGACCATGTGGATATCGGGCAGGTGTTGGTAGAATTGGACAGTGCCTCCATCCAAATGGAGCTTGAACAGGCTCAGCGCGCTTTGAAGGAGTTGACTTCCATGGCGGCTCAGGCCTCGTCCGCGCAGGCGCTGGCAGTTGCCAGGCAGGCGGTCCTGGACGCGCAGGATAAGGTCGACAGCCGGACATTCAAACGTGCGACCGACACCCTGATTGATAATACCCAGGGTGAGATTGATCTTGCCAAACAGGCGCTTTCGCGTGCATCTGATTCCTACCGGCGGGTGGCAAGGTTGGAGGATGGCGATAGCAGAAAAGCTGCCGCGTTGGTGGCTATGACAAGTGCGCAACTGCGATTGAATACCCTGATTGCCACCTATAACTGGTATGCAGGCAAACCGACGGATGTGGATGCGGCTCTGGCAAACGCCAATCTGGATGCTGCCAAAGCGGCAGTGCAGGAGGGCGAGTGGTATCTGGCGGCACTGCGGGGTGATCAGTTACCCGCTGAGGCTACCGGCAGCAACCTGGCTCGTCTCGAAGCTGCCAAGGATGCAGTCGCATCGGCACAGGACAGGCTCGATAAGACACGGTTGGTTTCTCCGATCTCTGGGACGGTCATTACGGTAAATGGCATTGCAGGTGAGACGGTTTCACCGGGTGTTATCTTCATCAAGATCAGTGATGTGGCTCACCTGCGGGTTGAAACCACCGACCTGAGTGAACGCAATGTTCCCTATGTTAAGGTTGGGCAGACAGTTTCGATCATTGTCAAGGCCTTGAATCAGACCATTCAGGGGCATGTCACGCGCATATCCCCAGTGGCGGATACGATCGGCGGGGATGTCGTTTATAAGACAACCATCGAATTGGATGATCCACCGCAAGCGCTCCTGGTTGGAATGAGCGTGGACGTTCAGTACAACACAGGTCAATAATGGTACCCGGTTCTGCACGGGCAAAAAAAAGAGCCGGGATTTTCCGGCTCTTTTTCTTTTCAATTGGCATCATCCGGTTCGTCGGTTCTTTCAACAACGATGGTGGCCTCGGAAACGAGCGCGGCGACCGCGCCAATGGCAACCAGCATTGGCGCAAGCGCGGCGCCGACAACCCCGATGGTGAGTGGGAATTCAACCAGAATGCGGCCGGTTTTGTCCTTGATGATGACGCGCCGGATATTGCCTTCTCGTAATAGTTGTTTTACCCTGGCGAGAATTTCCTCACCATTTACAGAAAATTCTTCGGTATGAAATTTATCAGTCATGGTTGGTGTTCCTCCAGAAGGGTATACGCTAAACACTGAAAAAGGTTTTATGTCGGGGACAGCCTTGACCAGCGTAATGGGACCCGGTTCTGCACGGGCAAAGAAGGTACCTTTATTCTTCCAGGTAAATGCATTTTGCAACCGCTACCAACTGATTTGCCATACTGCTGATCTTCATGCTGGGTAATCCGTTAAGATAGGTATAGACAGTGTCATTGAATTCACGATACCAATATTCGGGAATGGCACCCAGGCCCTTGACTGCGCCAAATATACTGCCTGCGGTTGCCGCATTGCAATCATTGTCAAATCCCATTGCGGTTACTTCGGAGATGACACGGGTGAAATTATTCTCATCTATCAGCAGGCCAAATAGTGTCAGGGCTACATTAAAGTTGATATGCACACCGCTCATATTGCCAAAATGCGCTTCCGTGATCTTTCGCGCGGTTTCGTAATTTTTTACAGTACTGGCAGTATCGAGCGCCCAGCGCACATCCTGAGCTAGCAAACTTCTCTTTGGGATTTCCGCAAGACCGGCTTCCAGCGCCGTTCGCATATCGGTTGTTGTGAATGCTGCCGCAATGACGGCAGCATAATACATCTCACCATAGATGCCATTGCGGCGATGGGTCAGATAAGCATCGTGATAAGCCATTTCCGCTGCTTTCTCGGGTCTGCCGGGCGCGGCCCAGCCAAACGCGTCCGCACGAATGCCCGCACCGATAAACTGTTGGTACGGATTATCCATTTCGGCTGCCACATTGGCGTCCACATCTTTCCAAAGATGGAATAGCACCACTTCTTCTGCCGTACAGGCGCGCGGTAAATATTTTTTCCAGATTTCACCTGCGTCGGTGGTGTTAAATTTGTGACCTTTTTCCTGCAGCAGCAGCGTGCATAGCACAGGATAAGTAATGTCATCATCCACCGGAACCCCGTTGATATTGGATTCTTCGTACTGGTAGTAACGGCTGACTTCATAGCGCAGCCAATGCGGGTGCGGTGTCTTTAGCCAGTAGCGGGTCGGAGGAAAATCCTGACCATTGAACGCCGCCCACTCTTTCATTTCCTGAATGCTCCAAAACTCCACCGGCGCACCAAGCAGGCAGCCCGCAAACCGCCCGAAAATGGCTGCGGAAAGCTTATTACGGTAGACTTTTTCATCCAATTTGGTCCAAAGAATTCGTTTTGACTCGGGCCGCTGCGCTTTAATGGTTGGCAGGTCGTTGGGTTCCAGCTTTGCGAGTACATCGTCATCCTGAAGAGCAATCAATTTCTTGCTGGCGTTTTTAACCACAGATTCTACTTCATCGATAATTTTTTGAATTTCTGCTTTATCCGCGCCTTGCTCGTATTTCATTCTGGCATACTCGACAAAGTATTCCCATTCGAGCGAACGCACCGACATGCCAGTATCGGGATTTATATCTGCAATTTTAGGATACTCGTACTTCATCTTAACACCTTGTAATGTTCTTTCATCTCAGAAAGCTCGGGCTGGTCGAGGATCTCATTCAGAAATTGACGCGCCTGTTTTTCGCTTGTAGTCCATGGATCCATCAGGATCAGGCTTAGAAGAGTTTCATAATCGCCATTGATGTAGGCGGAGAGTTCAGTCTCAACCGGCGCGATGCGGTCACGCAGAATGGATGCGATGACAGGTTTGGGCAGCGGTTTGCAATGAATGCCTGCGATGCCGCATGCGCTGACAAGTGCCGGGATTTCCACTTCAAAGTCGCATGGAATGCCTTCAACATAGTTGTGCGTATTCTGCACATTTACGATGATCACCCGTGGTATGTCAAAGGCAATCGATTCAATCAGTGGGATCATCGGTTCGTGGACATGTTCCTCGGGCGGAAACATCTCGCTTACACGGATGGTATTATCCGCGACAGCGGTTGCAATGGCTGCCACCATGCGCTCGTTTGCATCAAAATATATTTGCTTAAACCAGCGGGCCGGGTCATCATTCCAACGATTTTCTGTTTCGGCATCGGTGTGGTACCACCAACCCCAAGCGCCTCCGCCCGGGTTTCCGTTATCGCCGATCGGATATGCGCCGTAGCGCCGGTAAAGATCAATCACCTTCGGGCCGGTCAGGCTGCAAAAACCTGCTGTCTGATAAAAAATTTCACTATATTCTGCGATCCATCTATTAAGAATTGGAAAACCATCCTGCCCTTTGAGCGTGAAATGATTCATCCACACAGAATGGTTTACCCCGGACAATTCGAACTTGACATCTTCGCGCTTATATCCAAGCTGTTCTGCGATTGGAAAAACGCCGTTGAAACCATGGCAAAGACCAACGATTTTTGAATTCGGGTACTTGCGTTTCAGGTGGGTGATCCCTGCCAGAACCGGGTTTGCCACCAGCAGATACCACGCATCCGGGCACACTTTTTGCATATCCTCGTAAACACTTTCCATCAGCCCGAACTGGTAATAATTGATCCAAAATGCCTCATCGTGCATGATGTGCAGGCTGCCGCCGTAACGATAGCCATAACGCTGCGCAATCGCCCACCCCCGCTTCCACAAATCATAATTGACGTGCAAAGCTGTATTGATGACAAAGTCTGCGCCGGTAATGCATGCTATCCGGTCAGTGGTTTTCTCTATCCGAAAATGGCGCCCCTGCTCATGCCCGTAGCGGATACATAAAGCATATGCCGCGTTAAGCCGTTTTTCGTCGATGTCCATTAATGAAATTGTGGCATCATGCAGTCTGGGGGTTGTGCAGATATCCCGAATCAGGCTCAGTGAAAATACTGCGCTTCCCGCGCCGATAATGCTGATTTTTATCGACATGATCATTCCTCGATGAACCGGATTCCTCCGGATTTTTTTAATTTTGATGCCAGTATCATTTTTTTTAGTCTGGCATATTGGAAGTTTTCTGCCAGTCTAACAACCGCGGGGCTTCACGGATTAGGCAAAGCCCCGCGGTGAGCGTTAAGGTTTAGCGGTTATTTTTTGCCCAATGTCTGCATGTTCTGTTTCCAGACAGCAGTCTGCCAATCCAGAAGTTTCTGCAGGCCGGCGTCGTTCAGCTTTTTGATGTTTGCATCAATCGCCGTCTTGGCGTCTGCCTCGGACTTTGCATTGATAATCTCGGGGATGGCTGTGGTGTACAGGGTCTGGATGTTCTGATACAGAATCCCCATGTCCGTGGCGGGGTCAGGGATGATGTTTACCAGCTCAGTCGCATCCACGAAGTGATTCCAGGTATGGGCGAGCTGATCTTTCACGATCTGGGTAGCCTTTCCGGTCTTGTCATAGTTGTAATAGGTCAGCGTGTTCATGTAACCGGTATTGGCTGTCCAGTTCGAACCCATCCATTTTGCATCGATCTCGGCAGTGGTTGCGGTCAGATAGGAAGGGTTCATAACGGGCATATCATTTTCGCCCAGTTTTTCCTGCCAATAGCCTTTATCACCGGGTGCGCCGTAAGTGGTGAGCAGGGAGCCCATGGGCCCGAAAATGTAGTCGAAATACTGGAAGATGTTTTTCGGATTTTTGGCATCCTTGCTGATGGTAGCGACATTCCAACCCATTGCGCTGCCCCAGTTGGTTTTGACATTTTCCATAGTCACGCCGGTGTTGACGATCGGATCGATGACCGTGGTGCTCAACTCTGGATCGGCCTTCTGTTTCTCGACGAAGGGTGCGCCCCAATCGCTGGAGAAGACATCATCGATCACCGCGATGCCATAGTTCCCGTTCGCCATTCTCTGGTTATAGTCATCGGTGGTCATCGTGAACATGTCCTGTGTGACCAGCTTCTCACGATAGAGCTTGTTGACGAACAGCAGGGCCTGCTGGTAACTTGGATCAGACAAAATGCCGCCCAGCTTGTCGCCGTCGCGATAAAGCTGGCTGGCCATATAGCCCGGGTTGTTTGCTTCGTTAAATCCAGCATAGATAACAGCAATGCCCGCCATATTTACGCCGATTTGTAATGGTGTTACATTCGGGAACTTAGCTTTAAGCGCGGTCAGATAATTGTACAAATCATCATTGGTTTTTAGCGCCGGGCTGCCGACCTTCGTATACCACTTGTTCTGAACGATATAACCCTGGTTGCCGCCGGCTGTGCCCATGGGTGCTGCCCAGTTCGGATACACATACAGATGACCATCCTTGGCACGGAACATGTCGATCATCTCGTTACCCAGGTACTTCTGCAAATAACTGCCTTCGACATAATCATCCAGAGGCACGAGCGCGCCGGCATCGATCAGGGTTGTCAACGTCTGGTCACGATCCAGGGAGATGACATCTGGATATTTGCTGTCCACCATCATGGTCGCGATCTTGGTCGAGGCGGATCCGCCGGCATCCATGTAGGTGATGTTTACGTTGTACTTGTTCTTGATCCAGATCTCGCTTTCATTCTCGGCGGCCCATTTTTCTGCGGCATACCAGTCATAGTTCTTGTACCAGGTGAAGCTTAAATCCTGGATGGTGCTCTGGGCCACAGGGACGGCAGTGGGTGCTTCGGTCGCAGGGACAGCGGTGGGGCTGACTGCTTGAGTGGCAGCAGGAGCAGCGGCTTCCGCCGTGTTGGCGGGGGCGGGGGTGGGGCTGGTTTGCGCAGGCGCGCAGGCGCTCAAAAACATCGCCAGAACCAGCAAAACGTAAATCATTTTTTTCATGTTCTTTTCTCCTTGTTGATTGTTTTGGCTATTCTTTCAATGAACCCAACATAACCCCGGATACAAAGTATCTTTGTACAAATGGGTAGATGGCCAATACCGGAACCGTGGCCACCAGCATGGTTGCCAGGCTGATGGACCGCGAAGTCACCTGCGATGATTTCATTGCATTTGCCGCCGAGCCCGGCAGCTTCGACATCATCTCCCTCATCGTGCTTGAATTCAGGATTGTATTGAGAATATTCTGGATCGGCATCAAGTTCGGGTTGCTCACATACAGCGTTGCGTCGAACCAGCTGTTCCACTGTCCAACCGCTGTAAATAACGCCAGTGTGGCAAACACCGGCAGCGAGACCGGGACGATAATGCGCAAAAAAATATCGTACCAGTTCGCGCCATCGATCATTGCCGCTTCCACAAGCTCTTTGGGAATGCCCGAAAAGAAAGATCGGAAGATGATCATATTCCACACATTTAATGCGCCCGGTATGATATAGACCCAAAATGTATCGCGTAATCCCAGGTCACGGATCAATATGTAAGTCGGGATCATGCCACCCGAAAAGTACATGGTGATCAGCGCCAGGGTCATGTATTTATTGCGATATTTTAATTCAGGCCGTGACAGACCAAAAGCCATGACCGAAGTAACAACAATACTCAAAAACGTGCCGGCGACGGTTCTTGCAACAGTGATACCAAACGCATGCAGAATGCGCGGGTCTTGAAGCACAAACTTCATATTCTCAAGTGTAAATTTCCGTGGCCAGAAGGTAATGCCGCCGAGCACAGTATCCAGGCCTTCATTGAATGCAATCACAACGCAGTTCCAAAAGGGATACAACATGGAAAAGCACAGGAGCAAGAGGAAGAATACAATGAAACCGTTTGCTATTTTTTCGCCTTTAGATAACATAAGTTCCTGCTCCGCTTACCATAAGCTGCTGCCAGTCACCTTGCGACTGGCCTGGTTGGCCAAAACAAGCAGCACAACGCTGATGACGGACTTGAATAATCCAACTGCTGTTGCATAGGAATACCGCATCGACTGGATGCCCATGGTGAATACATGCGTATCAAGCACCTGGGCATAGGGTAACATGATGCCGTTTTTGAGGTTGCTGGTGAGAAGATATATGTCTTCAAAGCCCGCGTTCAGAATGCCGCTGATGGCCAGGATCAGCAAAACAAAGATCTGAGGCGCAATGGATGGCAGCGTGATATAGATGATCTTGGCTAACTTTCCGGCGCCATCGATTTCTGCGGCTTCATAATACTCGGGGTTGATGCCGGTGATTGCTGCGATATAGATGATCGCCGAAAAGCCGATATCCTTCCAGAGGTTTGCTCCGATCAGAATTGGCCAGAAATTCTTGCCGTCATTCAGAAAATTAATCGGAGTTTTAATGATTCCCGCCCACATTAGCAAGGCGTTGATGGCGCCATCCTGACCGCTGAACAAAGAAAATACCATACCCGCGACCACAACCCAGGAGACAAAATACGGCAAATAGGTGATCGTCTGGATTGATCGTTTCAATCCGACATGCCGGACTTCATTGAACATCAGGGCCAGCAGGATCGGAGCCGGGAAGCAGATCAGCAGGCGGAAAGCGCTGATCGCCAACGTGTTGGTCATGATCACGCCAAAATCTGGAGAAGCGAAAAACTGTCTGAAATTTTCAAACCAGACCCATTCGCTGCCCCAGAAACCCTTTGCGATTTTGTAATTCTGAAAAGACATTAATATGCCCCACATTGGGACATACGAAAAGATTGCCAGAAAAGCCAGACCCGGCAGCACCATTGACTGGAGTTGGAATTGACTGAAGAACTGGTAACGTCTGTTTGCCGGAGCAAATGTGTCAGTTTTGCCGCTGTCGCTCATCATGGCATGCTTCTCCCGTGTTTCAACCCGTTGTGTTTCAGCGTCATGGCGGTCAATTCGTCAAAAGTCAGGCGCTCAAAACCTTTGACAGTGGTTGCCAGCGTGTTGTTGAACAGCGTGTACCACTGCTCCGGAATACCCCGGATACCGTTCATCATGCCCAGTACCGAACCGACCGTAGCACCGTTGCAATCACAATCAAATGCTGCTCCGACAGCCATGCAAATCGACCTTGAAAAATCCCCGCCGCCATACAACAGCGCTGCTACCACGATTTCTGCGTTGGTGATGACGTGACACCAAATATATTCATCATTTTCATCATAGCGTTTGCAAAAATTGTCATACCATTTGGTAAACGGCATGCCATTTTCGTAAGACTCGATGACGCCGGATATTTTTTCATGAAGACGCGATGTGACTGGAATTTCGCCGAGCGCACATTCAATGATCGTTTTTGTGTCGTCAAAGACTGCCGCTGCCGCCAACATGGCTGCGGAGAACATTTCGCCGTAGATGCCGTTTTTTACATGCGAGATCCGCGCGTCGCGCCACCCCATCTCGGCGGCAAGCTCGAAATTGCCCGGATTGATATATCCAAAGTAATCGCCGCGTATCATGCCTCCGATCAACTCGCGGAAGGGGTTTTTGTACTCGGCCGAGGCTGGTGGAGTGTACCCAAGCGTAATATTTCGATAAGCGATTCGTTCCGCTGTAAAATACTCTGTTTTCGGAAGTGAGTTTATCCAGACCGTTGCGGTGTTGAGCGAGCTGAATTCTTTGCCATATAGTTCGAGAGTCTTCGCCGCGAGCGCCAGATAGTTGATATCATCATCCGGAGGCGCATAGTGCGTTTCATCCACATACAGATAACTACGGCGCTTCAGGTTGAAATTGACGCTGGCTAGAATTTCAGGAGTAAGCTCCTCGCGCAAAATATATCTGGAAATCGGATAGTTATTTGTCAATTTCAGGAGCTTCTTTAATTCTGAGCGCTGCATGCCTTCCACCGGCTTGCCAAGCATGCATCCGCAAATTTTCCCGACCCATGCTCCGCGGAATTTGTTTTCGAGGTTGGCGGGTTTTGGCATGGGCGGAAAGCTGCCCTTTCGCAGTTTTTTTATGCCCGCGAGATCGGATGGCTCCAGGTAGTTGTAATCTGGGATCTGTCCTGCTGAATATAAAAGGTTGAAAACAACATCCGCGATATCTTCACGC
>CAIMZS010000541.1 GCA_903846015.1 uncultured Anaerolineae bacterium
CCAACAGGGCCCCCTGCTCATCATAAATACCGGCCCAGCCTTCAGCCATCTTCCCTTTTGTTTTACCAGCTCGCCCAATGATCTTAAGCGGTTTGCCGATCGGAACATTTTTTCGATACTTTACCTCCAGTTTACCGGTGAACATAAAGCGAGGTGTAGAAGGATCGCCCATTTGGGCACGTCCGCTGATTTCATCTAGAATGGTAGCTACGATCCCGCCATGCAGTACGCCTGGGTAACCTTGGAAATGCTCTGGTGCGGTATATGTGGTTTCGATTACGCCAGGTTCTGTCTGGTATATGCGCAGTTTAAGACCAACGGGATTTTCCAATCCACAGATAAAACACATTTTAGAGTTTGGCTGTCGCTGATGGGATGTCATTAATATACTCCTTAAATTCGTCTAAGATTTTATCGATTATACTTATACACATGAGCATCTGGATGTGATAGCAAAAAGAAATAGGCAATTGCGTGAGTGTAAAATTATCGCTATAATACAGGTGTTCATTCATCTCATAAAGGAGGAATAGTTATGACTCACATTATTACCAGTTTGTGTTTACGCGATAGTGGGTGTGTGGAAGTTTGTCCTGTGGAGTGCATCGTCCCAGGCAAACCGCAGGAACAATGGCCCTTGTTCTATATCGATCCCGATACCTGCATTGATTGTGGCGCCTGCGTGCCCGAGTGTCCATATGCAGCGATCTTCCCCGAAGATGAGGTACCCGCTGCTTACACTGCTAAGGGCGGTGAATTCATCAGCCGCAGCGGCCTCACTGGTCATTACAAAGGCGTTGATCACCATGGCAATGATGTTGTTCTTAGCGAAGCCAAACAGCTTGCGAAGGGCGAAATTGTCGATCTTTCAGGAGATATCAAGTTCAACTATGATTACTTCAAAAAAGGTCCGGGTTACAACGCGAAATAAATTCTAGCAATCAAAAGAAGCCAGATAATCGTCTGGCTTCTTTTGATTCTCATGGTTGAATGGCTTTTTCCAATACCTGAGAACCTATTTGACGGGCTAAAATTGGATCGTTCTCTTCCAGCACAACCACAATTGCCAGAGGGGTGCCTGACCAGTTAGATAGTGTGCCAGCAAGATACCATGTTATTGGTATGGTTTTATCCAAACCACTGCTTGCAAATTCCCAAAAAGGTTTTCCCTTTTTCTGAAGTGCATCTGTGATCCGTTTTACGCCATCAGATGGTAGGCACTGGTTTGCTTTGCCCGATCCGGGCAAGATAACCCAGCCTTCGATCGGAGTTTCCACCGCGCTTGCAATCTGGGTTTTTGGACAGAGCCCCCTGTTGCTTAAAGCTGCAACAGCAGAAATCATTTGCACCGGACTGATGGAAAGATTGTCAAATGTTCCGTTGGGTGCAGCCGATGCTACTGGCAGGTTAATATCTGGTGTTTTGTAAAAGCCAAGCCGATCATAGAGTTCGATTAAATCTGCATTTGTAGGGAAGTTATCCTGGTAAGCTGATTTCAAAAAGGGACTTATGACAGAATAAATTGTATATTGTCCTTGTGTGGCACGATTTAAAAGTGGGCTATCATTTGCATTTTGCAAAACTGGGCCGATGGTATCGAGTAAGTTTGCATTAAAGGTTGGATGAGATGCCATCGCAAGGATTTCGCCTGTTTGCGCGTTCAACAATATAAGGGCGCCAGTATGGTCTCCAATTAATTCATCTGCGTGTTTCTGAATTTCGATATCCAGGCTCAGGCGCACATTCAGCCCTGCAGGGGGTTGGCCGTAGATTAAGTGATCCCACCAGATCAGCAGCGTCGGGTTACCTTGCAGCCCGCGCAAATAGGGGTCGAGTGATTCTTCTAAACCAGCTTGCCCATAAGTGGGGTGGGTATATCCAATCACTGCCGAAAGCTGTGGCACAAGATAATTTCTTGAAAAATTACCGGATTCTCCTATTGTGGTGGCAATGGTACGGTTTTGCCGGTCTAGGATTGTGCCACGCAAGACATACCGGTCTGCGATGGCGCGGCGCGGATTATCTGTGCGCTTTAGTAGATCATCTGCCCGCAGGTCAGCCCACCAACTGTTTGCTGCTCCACAAGCTAGCAGACCTATCCAAATCAGCGCTGCGATATGCAGATAGGGTTGCGGAAATGGTAAAGTGGCAGGTTCTTCATCAATTTCGTTGCTGATCTGCATCAGCATCAACAATCCAATAAATGAAGTCAAAAGCGACGATCCGCCATAAGACACAAATGGAAGTGTTACCCCAGTCAAAGGGAGAAGCCGCAGGTTTCCACCTATAATGAGAATGCTCTGGGCGCCGAAGTATGTGGCAATGCCTGCTGCCAGAAGTCTGCGGAAATTGCTTGCAGCACGGATTGCAATCAAGAAACCACGCGTGGCGATGAGAGCAAGGATGCCCAATAGGGCAAATGTACCTACAAGCCCGGTTTCTTCGGCTATGCTTGTGAAAATAAAGTCAGAATGGGCAACAGGAACCAGTCCTGGTGCGCCCATTCCAGGACCTCGGCCAAATAAACCACCATTTGCCACTGCCAGGATCGATTGGATAACCTGGTAAGAGCGTCCCGAAGGATCTGACCAGGGGTCGATCCATGCTATAAGCCTGTAGCGAATGATATCCACGAAATAATATCCGACCATTCCTGCAAGTGCCAGGAGGACGAGAGAAACTAGCATGAGTCGTCGCTTTCCACTGGCCATGTAAACGGTTGTGGCATATAAAAAAATAAAGATACCGGCCGTTCCAAGGTCACGCTGTATCAAGAGAATGACCAGTGCAAGGCCAGTCAGAAAAAGGGTGGGAAATATTAACGGCAACAAACGCATGTGGATGGGTATGCGATCAGCAAAGTAGGCCGCCAGGTATACTACGAGGGTGAGTTTTAGCGGTTCGGATGGTTGCAGGTAAAGACCGCAACATCCCAGCCACAAACGTGGCCCGACTCCACCAGGATTGGATCCAAAAAAGAGGGTAAGCGCTGTTAACAACAAGCCGCTGCTAAGGAAAATGTATTTGTAGCGACGTAATATATCCAGATTGTGTGGCAGTTTCAGCCCCACCATGAACATGATCGCACAAAATGCCAGCCAGATGGACTGACGCAGGCCGAAGCCAACGTCTAATCGCCAGATTGTAATGATCCCCCAGCCTGTCAGGAGGGCGGTAGCTGGAAATAAATATGGATCTGCTTCAGGGATCTGGCGTGTAATCTGTTGGTGGAGCAAAATAATGGTTACAGCCCAGATGCCCAAACCAATCCAATGTGACCAGCGCAAGTCCGTTTGCCAGGAACGAGTTCGAATTGCTGGTGACAAAGTCAGTGCAAAGGAATATATTGATAAGAATAACCCTGCCAGCTTGAGCAGTCGGTTTTGGATTTGATAAGGGGAAAAGTAGGTTTCCAACAATGGATTGGACAATTGACGAAAATTAATACACGAACCTGGTGAAAAAGGCCTGGCGAAATTTTCTTTCCATGCAATATAGCCTCGGCTATTTTCAATAATGATTGGGGTTGGAACAGCTGCATTGGTTTAATTCATGTTTTCTGATCGTGCATATAGGTGTTGAAGATTATTTCAAATATTTTCCTACAAGCAAATCAAGCTTTTCCCGAGTTGCCGCAGGGATAGCAACAGGGTTTGTGATTAGCGCATCTGATAACGCCTTGCCACATAGGCATGGATCGGTGTCATCGATGTTTTTGATTAAGAGCCGCAAAGATTCTTGGGCAACGTGAGTGTTCTTATTCAGTGTTTGGATGACCATTTCTACTGTTACAGGAACAGAAGATACATGCCAGACATCGTAGTCAGTCACGTGTGCCATGGTGCAATAGCATATTTCTGCTTCGCGCGCCAGAAATGCCTCAGGCGAAGCGGTCATTCCAATAATCGACATGCCCCAGCTGCGGAAAACATTCGATTCTGCTTTGGTGGAGAAGCGTGGTCCTTCGATTGTTATTAGCGTGCCACCTTTATGGGTTGTTGCACCAGAACCCTTGATGGCGTTGAACATTTGCTGGCACAATGCAGAACAAAAAGGTTCCGCTACTCCTATATGAGCAACCAGTCCTTCGCCAAAGAAAGTGCGTGTTCTATCACGGGTGTTGTCATAAATCTGGTCTGGAATGACAATATCCCCAGGTGCGTAATCTTCTCGTAATGAGCCACACGCGCTGATGCTAATAATGCGTGTGGCGCCAATCATTTTCAATGCATAGATATTGGCTCGATAATTTACTTCTGTTGGTGATATAAAGTGACCGATACCATGTCTGGCAAGGAACGCAACCCTTTTTCCTTCGAGTATACCGGTCACAATGGGAGAACTAGGTCGGCCAAAGGGTGTATTGACCATTTGTTCTTGTGTATCGGTAAGGCCTTCCATAGAATAAATACCTGAACCGCCGATGATTGCAACTGCGATTTGTTCATTCATGTTAGTTCTCCTGGCTCTGTCTGTGCCTGGTTTTCAAGAATAATTGTTAAGACGATTTGTCCACACTTGATTGTATCCCCGTTTACTACAACGGTTGGTATTTGAAGCGGCTCATCATTTAATTTTGTGCCGTTTGTCGATTGTAGATCATCCACCCACCATTGGTGATGGTGGAATGTTAGCCTGGCATGCCTGGCTGAAACTGTGCCGTGAGTTAGAAGGCACTCACAGTCTGGGTCGCGACCGATGGCAATATCACTTTGGGAAAAATTCAGTAATACGTTTTTTTCATCAGGTGAATTTACAAGAAGCCTCAGCGGAATAACTTGGCGTGAAGCGACTCCCATTGCATCGTGACGTAATGTTTGCCAGAACAAAAAAAGGGCCCACCCTAGAAAAGCATACAAGGCTATGGCCAAGAATATTCGAAGGCCAAGCAGAACAATTCCGCTCATACTTGATGGTCATCTTCGGATTTGGAATTCTTAAAGGTAGCCGTTTTACGTTCACTTATTGCAGGAGAAAGTGGCACAGTATCCCCACTCATAATTGAATTTGGAGGGTTATCCTGGCCAAATACAATTGGCAGACCTGAGAGCGAGATGACATCACCTGGATAGAGCACGCTTTGGGTAGTGCGTTGTCCATTAACGTATGTTCCACCAGTGGAGTTTAGATCGAAAATGATAAATCGGCCGCGTACATAGCGGATCTGAGCATGGTAGCGGGAAACGCGCGGGTCGTCGACTACCAGATGATTATCTAGCCGGCGGCCGAGATTGGTAACAGCATTTTCGAGTGTAAAAACTTTTGTTCCGCCAACGATCAAGAAGGCTGAGCGTATAGGGGCTTCCTCATTGCCTTCGCGTAAAACTTGTGTTTCGGCGATGCTTTCCGTTTTGTTGATGCGAACATCCAGGTTGTCAACCGCAATCAGAGAGTCAGATACCAGCGTTAATGCTGGGGTATTGGTAAACTTTATACCGATTTCATTAGCAACAAGACTGAAAATTTTTGTAAGTCCCTCCATCAAGCGAGGCTCCCTTTGCCATTGCGCTAAGGTGGAAGGGTGCACAACCAACTGGAACTGGCTTTTGGAAGAACGTGTGGATTGATCGAGTTCTTGGGTGGTTATTTGTGCTCGCTGTAATCGTAAAACTTCAGCCATGCGCTGAGCAATCCGATCCTGATAGGCTGGGCCTGGCAGGTACTTCATCAGATGTACCTCAATCAGGGTCTGTAGTCGTATTTCGATATCGCTTAGTTGATTGCTCATTTATTATCTCAAATCCTTACGTATTTAATTATAGAGTTTTGTTTCAAAAAATGCAATACTACTACAGGAAAACATTATTTTTGACAAGGCATAGCCCAGTTTAAGAACCTTATGTTTCAGTTAGCTCACGAAGTATTATCCTAAACGCCTAAAACACAACTTCCTAAAAAATGAATACCTTGTAATCGCTGCATTTATACTATACTTAACCAAGGACAAACCAAATAACACGATCAGCCCCTATCTTAAAGGAGATTCTAACCATGGCGTTGCCCCTTGTTTTGCTCACACACCCACTTCCGCCTGAATGGATTTCTTCACTACAAGGACGGGTCCGCTTGTTAGTAGGTCCTGCAGAACCATCCGGTTTTGCACCGCATCTGTTAGAACAAATAGGCGAAGCAGAAGGGGTATTATGCCTATTGATTGACCGGATTGACCAAAATTTACTGGATTTAGCACCTAGATTGCGCGTAGTGAGTAATATGGCAGTTGGTTATGATAATGTCGATACGCTTGCCTGTACCCATCGCGGGATTCCTGTGGGAAATACTCCCGGGGTACTTACTGATGCAACAGCTGATCTTGCAATGGCTTTGTTGTTATCCGCTGCCCGGAGGTTACCTAAAGCAGCCATGGATGCAAAAGATGGTTTTTGGCGTACCTGGTCCCCCACCGGTTGGCTTGGTTCTGATCTGCGAGGTGCTACTCTGGGGATAGTAGGTATGGGGAAAATCGGTAAAGCAGTTGCGCAGCGCGCACAAGCCTTTGGCCTAAAGCTTATTTATTCTGATCACAAACAAGTTTTCGAGGCCAGTCTCCCTTTTAATGTCGAGTATCGTTCTTTCGATGAATTGCTCAGCGAAAGTGATTTTGTCAGCTTGCATTGTCCATTGACGATTCAAACAAAGGGTATGATTGATGCGACAGCCTTAAAAAAAATGAAACGCAGCGCAATTTTGATTAATACAGCGCGGGGTCCAATTATTTTGAATGCTGCTCTTATCCAGGCATTACGCGAAAGTTGGATAGCTGGTGCAGCATTGGATGTAACTGATCCTGAGCCACTACCGCCAGACCATCCATTGTATGACCTACCCAACTGTTTTATTGTGCCGCATATTGGTTCAGCCACCCATGGAACCCGCCAGCGGATGGCAGAAATGGCATGCGAAAATCTATTGGCCGGACTGGATGGTCTGAAACTGCCAAACTATGTCAATCCGGATGTTTACGGGAGTTAGTAACGTTTTTTTTGACGAGAAAATCGAGTTGTGTTTCAAAGTGAAACCATGGTTTAGACAGGAATTAATTTCCCGCAATTTGGGCAATTTCGCTCGCCTCTGAGTACAACAAATCCACACACCAGACAAGTGCGAGGTTGAATGTTGCCGAGAGGCGCTCCGCAGGCAATGCACCTTCCTTCGCCAACCGGGTTCGCCGTTCCGCAAAAAAGGCATTCAAGGCGTTGCAAACGTTCCGAAATCTGCGTACTGACATTGTGAGTTTGAGCCACGGATGCGATCACTTGCCAAACTTTTTCATGGATCTGCAGGCTTTCCACATCTTGCGCAAGATCATCCAACCTGCCAATCAGATTCCAAGGATTGAGCAAGGTGGCGATAACAGTTTGCCCCATGCTTGCTGCGATGCCAAGCCAGGCTTGATCGCTAATGGAGACAACAATCCCATCCTCGACTTTTTTCAATTGCACAGTGACTGCAGTTTCACCTCCACTGGATGCCCCAGGTCGGGTCGCAATTTGCACCTGCATCTCATTGTTATTGCCAACGGTCTGGGTGCGCAAGTTGCCACGATTAAAAAAGGCCAGAAGCGCTTCGGCAACGTCAGTTGGGTTCATGTTACCATGATAAATTCGCTGTTCCATAGTTTAGATTATAATCACCTTCGGAATATTTGACCGATACAGGAATCAAAATGCATTCTTTTCGTAAATCAGCTGTTTGGTTACTAATATGGGCAGGATTTCTTGCCCTTGTATTTAACGTTCCGACGCCTCAAAAGGTTGCAGCTCAGCAACCCACAGGTTCGGTTCCTACTGTAACGGGTACGCCCATTGGCCCGACAATTAGGGTCACAAACCCGGATCAGATCAATGTTCGTTCAGGGCCGAGTACCTGGTTGTATCCAAAAATTGGCGTATTACTCTCAGGTCAGACTGCCCCAGCTCTTGGTCGTTCACAGGGTGGGGACTGGATACTGATCCGATATGACGGTGTGGTAGGATCAATCGGCTGGGTGTATGCGCCGCTTGTTTTGCTCTCGCCAAATGCAAATCTGCCGATAATTGATCCTCCCCCCACCCCTACGCCAGCAACTACACCTACAATTGATCCTACTATGGCGGCCCAATTTATCATTCAGGTGACGCCCACACGCTTGCCAACATTTACTCCAGCGGGTCCATTAGTCATTCCTACGTTCGAAATTGCTGGACCGCGGTCAGGTGGTGTGCCGTTGGGGTTAATAATAGTTGTGTTATTGCTAATTGGCGGGTTTGGAGCCCTGATATCCTTCTTGCGCGGGCGCTAAGATTGGGTATTGGAAGAAATAAAAAGAGACCGGTTTTTAAACCGGTCTCTTTTTGTGATTTATTTATTACTATATTAATTGTTACAACTGCAACTTCCACCACACCCGCATGATGAGTCTTCTGATTCAGCGGAGCTTTGGTTTTTGGAGCCGCACGAACAACCACCAGTATTAGATGGGCTGTCAACAACGAAGCCAGCACCGCGTTGAGGGTCGTTGACAAAATCAATTTTCGCCCCGCGTAAGTAGGAGATCGATTGATCGTCGACAACGATTTGCACATCCTGAGTTAAGAAAGTAAGGTCATTTTCACGAATGTTGTTATCAAGCGCCATTCCAAAACTGGCGCCACCACAACCGGATCCGGTTACATAAACCCGTAATGAGTAGCCATCCAGATTTCTTTCAGATAGAATTCCACGTACTGCTTCAACAGCCGTGCTGGACATGGTGACAAAATCAGCATTTACTGTGGCGGGAACATCAATTTCTTGAAGCATAATTGTCTCCTTTTTCACTTCTAAATTTGACAAATTTTATCAAATTTATATTTGTTTGTCAACATCAAAAGCCTCGCAAAGGCGAGGCTTTTGATTGAACCAATAACTAAGTAGTAGGAAGACGATTTTTAAGGGTGCGCTTAATGATTTCATCTTGCGCTTGATCTGCACCCTTACCTTTTTTGGCTTTGGCGGCTTTTTCAGCCTTAGCACGATCCAGAGCTGCCTGCCACGCTAACTCAAAAACAGTTGGTTCCGGTTCGGATGGAGTTTCATTCCCCATATCAAACTTCTCAGCTTGAGGTTTTCCTTTTTTGCCACCACGTTTGCGTTCGGTGCGAGGAGCAGCGGGGGCGGGTTCTACTTCTACTTTTTCTTCCGGTTTGGGCATTACTGCTTTCATGCTAAGTCGGATTTGCTTCTTTTTTCGATCCACGTCCAACACCATTACATTGATGTCGTCTCCTTCTTTGACAACATCACCAGGCGCCTTGACGTATCCGTGGGCCATCTCACTGATATGTACAAGCCCAGGTCGTTCTGCACCGATTTCAACAAAAGCGCCATAAGTCTCGAGGCGGACAACTTTCCCCTTCAGTATCAGTTCTGGTTTGAGTTCGCGCCAGTCCATACCAACGGGTTCGATCATGGTTAACTCGACTCTATCCGCTTTAACTTTTCGAACCCACACATCTACAGCTTGCCCAACTTGGACTACATCTTCGACGCGTTTTACTGCGGTGGATGAGAGCTGAGAGATGTGGATGATGCCCGGGATTTCCATGCCGATGTCTACAAGCACGCCCGCGAGAGTGGTTTTAACAACTTTCCCCGTCAGCTTCGTTTTTGGCTTTAGTTCGCTGGCGGGGGTAGTGATGATTTCTGCTGGTGTAGTCATGTGTTTTCTCCTAAATTGCGGGAATAATGCCGAGGTTTGATTATACTGTGTTTTCACCATATGTCAACGGGAATTTGTCATATTAACACGAAAAAAATGGCAATAATTATCAATACTGTTGACTTAAAAGCGATAGGATAGTATTATTTTGTAAGAAACGGAAATGAAAGCGAGTATATATGTATAAAATCGACAATATTGACTTGAAAATTGTTAGCATGTTGATGGAAGACGGAAGAATGCATGCTGCGGAGATTGCTCGCCGTATTGACAATATTTCTGAACGCGCTGTGCGATATCGGATCGACCGGATGGTGGAAAATGACGTGATCCGGTTGAGCGCTATTGTTAACCCCAAAGGGATTGGGATGAATGTTGTTGCTGATGTATGGCTGGAAGTGGAATCTGATTCGATCCTTGAAGTGGCGAAAAAAGTAGCAGAATTTGAAAATGTAAGCTATGTTGCTTGTTCGATTGGCGAAACCGATGTCAGCGTCCAGGTACAGGCCCGTGATGCCGCAGAAGTTTATCGATTTGTTACTGAGGTGATTGGAAAGGTTCCAGGGGTACGCAAGACCACTACATCGATAGTGCCACTCGTAATAAAGGATGTCTATCAATGGAAAATCCCGCCTGGTGTGGTGAATGGCAATACTTAGCCGGGTAATTAAAATTTATTTACAATAAAACAGGAGAATGCATATGAAAAATTTTGAAAAAAATGCAGAAATTCAAAAAAGAGCTCAAAAGGTGCGCCCGCCCGTAGAGGCTTCCTTACTAAAATACACATGATCGTCAATCGTGGCATCTACACCGTCCGAATCCCATTGCATGGAAGGTTTTGACAAAAGGTCCCGCTCCCAGGGCTTCACGCCTATGGATGAACACGCACTTAGCCCAATGAGACTGACCGCCAAGAAGACTAGGCTACAGGGCCGGCTCCACTTATTTTTGAAATGTTTCAAAGCTCACCCCAATTCAATTTAGTACTTGCCTGAGTTCGTCTTCAAGCACCGCACGGTTATCGGTTCCAAAGCCGGTATGCACATTTCGAGTCTTGCCA
>CAIMZS010000542.1 GCA_903846015.1 uncultured Anaerolineae bacterium
CTGACTGTTCTACCTCGATTATATAAAATCAAGACGAAATTATCAGAAAAATGCGTTAGACATTGTTAAATATGGGTTAGGGGGGCGAGAATGCATACATTCGATGCCCAAGCCGTTGCATCGAAGGCGGAGGAAGGTCTACTATATCTTTTCAGTACTGACATATTCCCACCATCGAAATCATTATCGTTTTGGGTTTGACGAATGCTTGTCCCATTAGAGGAGAGAACCGCCATGAAAAAGATTAAAACAAAAAAGGCCGAGAAGCTGCAGTCCGACTCGAAAGACGGACGGACCAAAAAGAAAAAGATCAGCAACGAATTTTACGAGGAAGAGCTCGCTCGTCTTCAGATAGAGTTAGTGAAGTTGCAGGAATGGATCAAGCACAAAGGCCTGAGGGTCGTCGTGTTGTTTGAGGGGCGCGACGCAGCTGGCAAGGGCGGTGCTATCAAGAGAATCACGGAAAGCCTCAGTCCGCGGGTGTGTAGAGTCGTGGCCTTAACAGCGCCAACAGATCGTGAAAAAACTCAGTGGTATTTCCAACGCTATATCCAACATTTACCGGCAACGGGCGAAATGATTCTTTTTGATCGCAGTTGGTACAACCGCGCTGGGGTGGAGAAGGTGATGGGATTTTGCAGTGAAGCAGAATACCGCGAGTTCTTGCGCTCATGTCCTGAGTTTGAACGCATGCTGGTGCGATCTGGAAACATCCTGATCAATTACTGGTTCTCGGTCTCCGATGACGAACAGGAAAAGAGATTTCAAGACCGGATCTATCATCCGACAAAACACTGGAAATTGAGCCCGATGGATCTGGAATCTCGTTCCAGATGGGTAGAATATTCGAAAGCCAAGGACGAAATGTTTGCGCACTGCGATATCAAGCAGGCACCCTGGTTCGTCGTCGATGGCGACGTGAAAAAACGCGCAAGGCTAAATGTCATCAGTCATCTGCTGAGCATCATCGACTATGAAGACTTGTCGCCTACTCTGGTAGAACTGCCCCCTCGTCAGGCAGATATTGGCTACGTTCGCCCGCCCATGTCAGATCAGAATTTCGTTCCGGAAGTCTACTAACTGTAGCGGCCCGAGAGCATAAGTCACAGGAACCGATTACATCCGTTTTTCGGATCTCATCAGCTAAGAATAATCCGGTTACCAGGAACCCGATTAAACGAGAATGAGGCCTCATTAATTGAGTACTGGTGACACGAAGTCGCTTACGGAAGCTTTTAGATTCATAACCTGACGATTAACTGTATAATTTCTTCTCTTAAGTTGATCCGCATCAAAATCATTATGACCACAGTAAATTCCGAAAAACTTTCCAGTGCCCGTTTTGCCCAGGCAACTGATGCTTTTGTAGAGGTATTTACCGCCTCTGTCGATTTTGACAGGCGTATGGCCAAAGAGGATATTCAGGGATCAATCGCACATGCTACCATGCTAATGCACTGCGGCATCTTGACTAAAGACGAACTTGAAGCTATTGCTAGCGGCCTGAAACAAATAGCCGAAGAAATAGTTAACGGTGCCTTTGTCTGGTCTGTAAAACAGGAAGATGTGCATATGAACATTGAAGCCAGACTGACTGATTTAATAGGTATAGCCGGGAAAAAACTGCATACCGGACGGTCTCGTAATGATCAAGTTGCAACGGATATTCGTCTTTATCTACGAAGTGAAATCAAGCATATAGATAATCAGATCAAGCGCTTACAAACAGCCATCCTGGATTTGGCCGAACAACATACTGACACTATCATGCCTGGCTTTACGCATTTGCAGGTCGCCCAGCCTATTACTTTCGGTCATCACCTGATGGCCTGGTTTGAAATGTTGGTTCGCGACCGGGAAAGACTCCAAGATTGCTATAAACGGGTCAATATTATGCCCCTAGGCGCGGCCGCATTAGCCGGAACCAGTTACCCGATAAATCGCTCTTTAACTGCCGACTTGCTCGGTTTCTCCCGCCCGTCTGCCAATTCACTCGATTCAGTCAGTGACCGTGATTTTGCCATCGAATTTACGGCAGTGGGCAGCTTAATTATGATGCACTTATCGCGTTTCTCAGAAGAATTAATCTTGTGGTCCAGCGCCCAGTTTGATTTTATCGAGATGCCGGATGCTTTCTGCACAGGCTCATCCATTATGCCGCAAAAGAAAAATCCTGACGTACCTGAACTGGTACGCGGAAAATCGGGTCGGGTAACAGGCCATTTAATGTCGCTGCTAATGCTGATGAAAAGCCAGCCTTTAGCCTATAACAAAGACAATCAAGAGGACAAAGAGCCCCTTTTTGATACTGCTGACACCTTAATTAATTGCTTACGTGCCTATGCTGACATGGTTCCTCACCTTAGCGCCAAAAAAGAAAATATGTATAAATCCGCAAAACGTGGCTTTGCAACAGCTACCGATCTTGCCGATTATCTGGTGCGTAAAGGCATGGCTTTTCGTGATGCCCATGAAGTTGTTGGATTGGCAGTACGGTTAGGGATAAAAAGCAACCGAGATTTATCAGAGATCTTGTTACCAGAGTTACAGCAGTTTTCAACACTGATTACTGAGGATGTTTTCGATTTTTTAAC
>CAIMZS010000543.1 GCA_903846015.1 uncultured Anaerolineae bacterium
AGTCGAATACCGCGTCAACCAGGGCAACTGGATCAGCGCTACAAACTTATCACTTGGCGAAGGCATTCAGGATGTGGACGCGCGGGTTACCGACCAGGCCGGAAATATCAGCACGTCCAGTATCAGGCTGCAAATCGACACGACTGAACCAGGGCTGATCCTGTCGTTGTCCGGAACCTCTGGGAAGAACAATTGGTACGTCTCGAACGTTACCAGCGCTGCCAGTGTTTCGGATACGACCAGCGGCATGGCTCTTACCGAGTATCGCGTCGATACTGGCAACTGGCAGACCGGCACAAATATTGTTGTCCCAAGTGATGGAGTCCACACGGTTGATTTCCGGGTCACTGACCATGCCGGGAACCAGTCTTCCGCCTCACGCTCCTTCAAAATTGACCAGACCCCACCTGTTTCAGCCTTCGTAGCGCCCTCGGAAGGTTCAACCGGCACACTGGCTCAGGGTATGTTCAGTCTGGATGGCGGATCCACGGACGCAACCTCCGGATTGGCTGCAGTTCAAATCTCCACGGATGAAGGCCTGACCTGGCTCGAGCTCGCCTTGTCCCCGGCCGGCAGCTGGCAGTATGACTGGGATACCAAACCGCTCTCCAATGGTCTCTACCCTGTGCTGGCTCGGGCCGAGGATCAGGCCGGAAATATCGAAAGCACCGCGCGGGTGACCCTGCTGTTGGCCAACCACCCCCCGAAAGTCAGCATCCAGGATAGCTGGTGGATTTGGGAGTCGGGCAGTTTGAGCGTGAAGCAGCGCTTCATCCCGATCAGCGAGATCCGGGTCAGGATTACCTGTCTGGATGGCCAGCCGGATGTGAAGCTGACTTTTACACCAGAGACCATTCCTGCTGTTTTGAGCTGGGATCGCAAGTGCGGCCAGGGCCAGTTTGCCACTGTGGGTGATCACCCCGTCACTCTGGCAGCCTGCGACAAGTTTGGAAACTGCGCCGAAGCTACCGGTCTGATCAAGGTCCCGTTTATCGCGCCGCCCGTTCCGACCTGGACGCCAACTTTTGAGCCCACTGCAACTTCCACCCCCAGCAGCGACAAAGGTGGTTCAAAAGCCGCAGCCAACCGCGACCCTGGTGGTCATCACACCTGTTATACCCCCGGCACCCACGCCTGCTCCTGAACTGGAAAAACTTCCCACCTGGTTCTGGGCTGCGCTTACCCTGATTGGTTTTCTGGCTGCCTTGACCGCTGCCTCCCTGGCTGACCCGCGCCCACGCGCTTTGCGCCGGTTGGGAAAAACAATGAACAAGGTGCGCAATGGACAGGCATAACCTGCTGCACTTTTTTGAGAGGCGCGATATCGATACAAAGCACGTCCCGCTGGATGTTCTGGAGCGCGCGCATAAGGTTGTGGAGCGCCTGGAGCACGGTGAACCTTATATGACTTTCCGCGGGAAACGTCTACGCCGCAACCGTAAACGCATCTCCATTCCGCTTGGTTTGAGATGGCGCATCCTCGCAGACGATGTAGATGGCCAAATGCTGGTGCGGCGAATCATGTCCCACCAGACTTACAACACGCTGCTTGCAATTAATTAAAAGGAGAAACGCATCATGGATATTTTGATCGGCACTTCAGTATTGATCTCAATCGTTCTGCTCGGCGCGCTGCTCTCGGCAGCCAATGAACGCCAGCGCAAGGCTTTAGATGGCATCCGTGAACAAGTCGAAGCCTGGGCAGAAGAAGACATCCTGATCAAGCGCGAAAAGGTTGCCCGTTCGATCCAGATCGAAAGCCCGTTGGACTGGCTCGAGAAAACCGCTGCGAATGCGCTGGGACTCATCCCAGGCATTTTGAGCACCAGCCTGTGGGAAAAGGATGGCCTGACGGCCCTGGTCGCGATCCGTAAGGATGGCGGCCGGTTAATTTTTACCCCAGCCCCGCGCGATCGTTTCCTCGCTACCGTGAAGTTGAAGAAACGCGGAGCGCTGGCCCAGGCCGAAACGGGTCTGCTGGGCGACAAACCCGAAAAAGTGGCGCACTTTGATCTGTCTGTGGTGACCAGCAGCATGTTTTTTGACATTGAAGCCGGCCATGTCTGGCAGGCCCTTTCCGGGCAAAGCCTGCCGGCGAAACGCCTGACTATGTTCGAAGTGCCACCTTGCACAGGTTCAAAGTAACTGTGATCCTGGCAGTTGCTGTTGGCATCTGGCTATTGGCCTGTACTGCCTACGATCTTAAGTGGCGCGAGGTTCCCCCTTCATTGACCCTGCCTCCGCTTTTTGGAGCAATTCTTTGGGTAGCCCTGACCGGCAAGTTTGCCATGGCATTGTTCGTGTTACTGCTCTTTATCCTGGCCGACATGCCGGTCCGCTCGCGCGGTTTTGCCAACGGGCTGCAGGCACTCATCTTCGTCCTGGGTCTGTCCACCAGTCCGGATCCGATGCTGGCGGGCATCACCATGCTGGCGATGTTCGTGATCTGGATGACCTGGCAAATGGAAAAGATGGGCGGGGCTGATGCGCAGGTGCTGCTGGCGCTGCTGCTTTTGCTGGGGCCAATCATCCTGCTGCCGGTCGCGCTGACAGGTGGC
>CAIMZS010000544.1 GCA_903846015.1 uncultured Anaerolineae bacterium
GCATAACGAAGAACAGAATGGAGTAATTTGAAGAAATATGGGTAAATAGTGTCAATTTACAAAACCATAATAGCACATAATTCCATAGTAGTCAATAATAATGATATATTATGAAAATATATGATTGATTTGTGTCAATTAAGTGGTATCATGTGCTTATACAGAACAACAACGCTTTTTATCATACAAAGGAAAATCAACACATGACAACCATTACGCCTCTCCCCCGCCTGGCAATCACCATGGGCGACCCCACTGGGTGTGGCCCGGAAATTATTTCAAAAGTATTCACCAGCCCCGATGTTTACACAACATCCCTTCCCCTGGTTATAGGCAGCGCCCAGGTACTGCAATGGGCCATTGGGGTGATCGGAAAACAGGCTAAAATTCAGAAAATCAAGACAATCTCCGAAGCCCAATTTATCCCCGGTGTAATCAATGTCTTGGATTTGGAAATTTTCGATATTTCCGAGATTAAACCTGGAAACATCCAACCGCTAGCCGGGCGCGCAGCTTATGAATATTTAACCTGTGCGATTGACCTGGCTCTGGCAAATGAAGTCGAAGCGATTGTTACCGCGCCGCTTTCCAAAGAAGCTTTGAACTTGGCCGGATTCCATTTTGATGGGCATACTGAAATCCTGGCCACCCGCACCCAGAGCAAAAAAGTGACCATGATGCTGGCTTCCAAAAATTTTCACGTTACTCACGTCAGCACCCACTGCTCCTTGCGTGAGGCCATCGAACGCTGTAAAACTAATCGCATCTTGGATGTGATCCGGTTGACGAACGAGGCACTCAAGCAAATGGGAAATAGCCAGCCTTTTATTGGCATCGCAGGACTTAATCCGCATTGCGGTGAAAATGGCCTGTTCGGCACTGAAGATGTGGAGCAGATCCAACCTGCCATTGATTTGGCGTGTGCGGAAGGTATCCGTGTTTACGAAACACCCATTCCTCCCGATACGGTTTTTGTGCGCATGGCGCAAAATCATGAATTTGATGCCGTTGTTGCCCAATACCACGATCAGGGCCACATCGCCTCAAAAATCGTGGATTTCTGGGGTGGTGTTAACATCACTCTGGGTTTGCCCATTATCCGCACTTCCGTGGATCACGGAACAGCTTTTGATGTTGTTGGCACCGGCAAGGCCAATCCCGCCAGCCTATTCAACGCAATTGAATACGCGTGTGTTATGGCGAAAAACCGCGTTATATCCTGACCATATCATAACAAAAATCGAAGCAAGGAGTATGGAATATGCTTGGAAAGCAACGCCTACTGGCCACACTTGGCCGTCGACCGCACGACCGGGTTCCATTTATGCCAAATATCTGGCAATGGTTTTATCACCACCAATATGCTGGCAACCTCCCCCCTGAATTGCAGGGCTGCAACTCTTATATTGATGCCTTGCGCCTGCTGGGCGCGGATATTTTCCATAAGCTGGCCGGCCTGGTGCAGGTTTATGAATATCCCGACTGCAACTACCATGCAAGCTTCTCTGGCAAACCAGTGCGCCGTCCGGCAGTCACTGAACGACTACTCTTTACCGAAGGCACTGTTTTTAAGGAGCATTGGGACACTCCCTTTGGACCACTTGACCATGAATGGATGTACCGGGAAGATGATGGCACAGCGGTGGAAACCCACCATATGCTGGAAAATTTCGATATCCAATATTCTGCCATTCGGTATTGGATGGAACATATGCAGTTGAAGTCCAATCAAGCACTATTCAATCAGGGCTTAGCCGAAGTTGGGGACGATGGCCTGGTACCGGTCTACCTGTTGGGAACACCGCTCAAACAACTCCACTGGCTGGCCCGCCAGGATCGTGCCAGTCTTTTGCTGCTGGATCATCCTGCTGAAATGCAGGCTTTGATGGATATTCATGCCCGCCGTTTGCTGGAGCAACTGGAGGAAGTTCTCAGTTGGCCTGAATCCTGGGTGTTCGTTATTCGTGATAATGTTGACTCCTTGTTTTATTCTCCTCGTTTTTTTCGGCAGTTTTGTTTGCCGACCGTACAAAAAGCTGCAGAGCTGGTGCATGCACGCGGCAAGTTTATATTCTTACATGCTTGCGGTAAATTAAAAGCCCTTGCTCCATTAATTGCCGAGTCAGGCGTCGATTCGATGGATGGACAAGCCCCTCCGCTACTTGGCGATTGGAACTTCGCCGAGGCTTTGGCGGTCCGGCCAGATTACCTGGCTACTGGAGGCATGTTTGTACCCTATCAGGAATTGGAGGGAGAAGATGCAGTCATAAGAATTAATTCTTATGTGCGTGATCTTTTTGCAGAACTTGGCCCGGCAAAGGCTCGGATGATCTTTAGCACGAGTTGCAATTGGTCCCCACTGGGTTCATGGAAAAATCTGGTTGCATTCCGGGATGCAGTGATTCAGTATGGGATGCTTTGATGCTATTAATTGGGAATAGCGCGATAAAAAGGAGACACGGAATGCAAAAGGATGCTGCCATTCAATACTTGCTGGATCAGGTTGAAGAACTTTATAACCACCCTCGCAACCGCGCCAATCTTACCAAGTGGGAGCCGCTTGGCCTGCGAACACGCGACAAATGGCGCGGGGTCCCGCGCCTATTCGATTCGCCAGCGGATATCCCAATTGTCGTCAACCCGGAGCAATCACTGTTCAGCGATCTTTTCCACTATAGCGTGCGCGACTATTTCACGGATCCAGCCGTTTATCTTGAATATTATCTAAAAGCCCAGATCTACCGTTTCCAGGAAATTCAGGACGATGTCCCGCTGTTGCTTCACATCCCGGCCTTTCGCAATATCGTCTTTGAAACAGTGTTGTTTGGTAGTCAACCAATTTATGCCGATGACCGCGACCCCTGGATTGCCCGTCAGCCGGTTATCGCCGATCTTGCCAGGGTGGATGACTTCCCCAAAGCAGATTTTGAATCCGCCCCTGGAATGGCGCTGGCTCGTCAGGCTTATGAGTATATCCTGGCTCAGGTGGAAGGTCGGCCCTTCACCGTTTCGTTTGTGGAGTGGCTGCGCGGGCCGCTGGGTATAGCGGAATATTTATTTGGGATGCAAGAATTTTTGGTGGCTCTTGTAGAAAACTCTGCCGGTACATTACGTTTGTTGGAGCATGTCACAGAAGCCCGCCTGGAATGGGAGAATCGTCGCGCGATTTACCTGGGCGAGGAACATCCATTAACTGCTGCATTGTTCAATGACGATGTTAACACGCCGACAATCTCTCCGCGCATTTATCGAGATCAGGTGCTTCCTTGCGAACAGCGAATCATAGCCGCCCATGGTGGCCTGCATTATTTCCACTCTTGCGGCAATACCACCAAAATGCTCCCGCATATCGCCACCCTGCGCCCGACTTTGTTCCATGTTGGCCCCTGGACAGATGCTCAACAAGCGGCGCAGACAATGGGTCATCTTGGCTCTGCCCTGGAAGTATGTGTCCATGCAGTAGACGATGTTTTCGAAGCCACACCAGAAACGATGGGAAAACGGATCCGGGATCGCATCAGCACATCTGTGGCTGGCGGCGCACAAGCCATGTGCCTGGAAGCCGCTGCCCTGGATCGGATGCATGGCGCTGCCATCGACCTGGCCGCCGTGCAGAACTGGGTCAAGGTTGCTCGCCGTGTGCTCCCCGACCTGGCAAATTCTCTCAACCGGTAGCCTGTTAGAAAAACCAAATCCCAACTCCCAAATCCGAAAACGCAAATAGGACAATCTTATGAATGCAAAACTTTCAGCACTCTACAATGCCATCCTCGAAGGCGATGTTTCCACCGCAAAAGATGGGGTTCAAGCCGCGCTGGATGCCGGGCACGAACCAGGATCCATCCTGGCCGAAGGCATGATCGCTGCCATGAAGGAAGTTGGCAGGCTCTTTGAAGAAGGTGATTATTTTGTGCCCGAGATGCTCATCGCGGCGCGAGCCATGCAAGCCGGGCTGGGTTTGCTAAAGCCGTACCTATTGAGTAGTGATATTAAATCTGCAGGCCGGGTCGCAATTGGTACCGTCAAAGGCGACCTGCACGATATTGGCAAAAACCTGGTAGCCTTGATGCTGGAAGGGGCTGGCTTTGAAATCATCGACCTGGGCGTGGATGTGGCTCCTGAGAAATTTATCGAAGCCGTTGCAGTAAGGCAGGCGAATATTATTGCTCTTTCTGCGCTGCTCACGACCACCATGCCGAACATGAAAGCCACCATTGAGGCCATCAACCAGGCAGGGCTGCGCGATAAAGTTAAGATCATCATTGGTGGCGCGCCGGTTACACAGGAATATGCAAATCAGATTGGCGCAGATGGATTTTCATCCGATGCCAGCCGGGCAGTCAGCCTGGCACAGTCCTTGTTTGCTGAATAAAAATACTTGTGGTAGTTTGTATCATTGATATTGAATCTACTCTTCAGGGCCAATAATGGTAAAAACAATGATATAGAGTTCCTGATAAATCAAAACATATCTGATGGGTGTGTTTTGATTGCAGGATAAGATGGAGTTTTACAATTTTCAACACCAAACTTGTGCTAATAATGTTCTTTTTGCCGTAAATTTATATTCTAGAGCTAAGAGAGCACTTAATTTTCTTTCGGATTGATTGCAAACTCGTACAGTCAAAACAATTACGTCTCCTTCGCAATGAGGTTGTAATTGTTTTGACTGGCAATCACAAGCGCTGAACCGCTGTATATAAGGATAACCAATCTTGCCGACACCAAATATTGTTGTCGGTTGTGATTACATCGCCAATGCAATGTTGGGATGGGCGAGGGCAGTGGCAGTATGAGTTTTCATGGCTTTTCACC
>CAIMZS010000545.1 GCA_903846015.1 uncultured Anaerolineae bacterium
AAAGGTTTTTACGGTTATTCATTTTCAAGGAAAAACTCTCCCAATTCCTATCAACTTTGCAGGCTTAGGGGTTTGTCATTCTAACCAATATTAGATTCGGCACTGATGATTGTCCGGTCCAATTTGCCAATGGCTTTGGCAGGCTTAAAAAGACAAGCCCCGATGTGATGCCAGGGCATGCTGCGACCGTGTTATAATATCAGAAATATTATAAGATCACGGCAGGAGTAGTAGGTTATCCCGTCAGCGAGTTGGGAGAGTGAGGTGGAAGCCCAGCGCAGCGCCCAGCGGGAGCGCACACCATTTGGTGTAACCAAACCGAACTCGCCTCGCTATCCCGTTTGGGAAGGTTGTGCTGGTGAATACAGTAGTCAGCGCCGGGTAAGCCCGTTATAGCAAACCAAAGTGGTCGGCTTAAGTTTGGCTGGCAAACCGGGTGGTACCGCGGAGTTTACCCTTCGTCCCTGTTGTGGATGAAGGGATTTTTGTTTTTTTTGGTAAAACTCGATCAAAATATTTATCAAGGAGGCTGGTATGAAAAAGTCGTTTGTTGACATCCAAAAAACAATTCAAAGGGCTGGTTTTATCCTTGCGAGCCTCCTTTGTAATTCATCTTGTATTTCTACACATTGAACGTGTTTTATACCGGCGAGAAAAATCGCCATGTTATTTTTTTTGAACAATAATCGGCTATCTTGAATGAGGAAAGAATGACACAAGCTTACAACTTCAATGAAATTGAAAAGAAATGGCAATCTAAATGGGATGCGGACGGGTTGTATCACGCGGATATTGACATGAACAAACCCAAGCACTATGCTCTGACCATGTTGCCTTACCCAAGCGGTGATCTGCATATCGGCCACTGGTACGCCATGACGCCTTCAGATGCGCGCGCACGTTATATGCGTATGAAGGGTTATAACGTCATGTTCCCAATGGGTTTCGATGCCTTTGGTCTGCCTGCTGAAAATGCTGCTGTCAAGAGCGGTATCCACCCCATGGTGCGTACGCGCGATAATATTGAACGTATGCGCAAGCAAATGCGTTCAATGGGCGCAATGTTTGACTGGCGTCGCGAAATGGTCTCATGCGAACCCGAATATTACAAGTGGTCAGAGTGGTTTTTTATCCAGCTGTACAAGGCCGGCCTGGCTTATCGTAAAATGTCGCCAGTTGATTTTTGCCCCAACTGCAATACTACCCTGGCGCGTGAGCAGGTTTGGGGTGATGATCGTCATTGCGAACGCTGCGGAACTCCCGTGATCAAGAAGGACCTGGATCAATGGTTCTTCAAGTCTACGAAATATGCAGACGAACTGCTGAGTTTTGATGGCATCGATTGGCCTGAGCGAGTTAAAACGCTGCAAACGAATTGGATCGATCGCTCGGAAGGTGCCAGCGTTGTATTTCACACCGAGAATGGTGAGCCAGTAGAAGTATTCACCACTCGCCCCGATACACTGTGGGGCGCAACCTTTATGGTTTTTTCACCAGAGCATCCACTGCTGGCAAAAATCGTTACCCCTGAAAATCAGGCTGCCATCGCTGCTTACAAGGCTCAGGCCGCCCGTCAATCCGATATTCAACGTGGTGCTGTGGACAAGGAAAAAACAGGTGTCTTTACCGGCGGGTATGCCATCAATCCGGTAAACCAGCAGCGTATCCCCATCTGGATGGCTGATTATGTACTGATGAGTTACGGCACAGGCGCAATCATGGCAGTTCCAGCCCATGATGAGCGTGACTTTGCCTTTGCTCGTAAATTTGAACTGCCTATCATCCCCGTCTTTCAGCCAGATGGCGATTCTCATTATGACGGGAAAAGCATGGAAGCTGCCTACATTGGCAGCGGTGTGATGATCAATTCTGGCCCGTATGATGGTACGCTGGTCAATCTGGAAAAGGGACGCAAGAACCCCGCCATTTCAGCGGTAATTGACTTTCTGGAGCAACATGGTATCGGCAAGGAAACCGTTAATTATCGCTACCGTGACTGGTTGATCAGCAGGCAGCGATATTGGGGTTCACCCATTCCGATGATTTATTGCGAAAAAGATGGGTGGAATCCGGTTCCTGAAAATCAGCTGCCAGTGACTCTGCCCGAAGATGTGGAATGGAAACCGACTGGGGAGAGTCCCTTGAAGCTGCACCCGACCTGGTCAAAAACGACCTGTCCGGTTTGCGGTGGTCTGGCAATTCGCGAGACAGACACCATGGATACGTTTATGTGCTCATCCTGGTATCACTTGCGCTATTTGAGTCCGCACTATGAACAGGCTGCGTTCGATCCGGCCGAATACAATTACTGGATGCCCGTAGATACTTATACAGGAGGCATAGAGCACGCCACAATGCACCTGTTGTACACGCGTTTCTTTCACAAGGCACTGCGCGATATCGGAGTTACCCGCGGCAACGAGCCAATGACCCAACTGCGCAATCAGGGTATGGTCTTGGGCGAAGACAATGAGAAAATGTCCAAGAGTCGCGGTAATGTAATCGCGCCTGATCTGTTGGTGGATAAATATGGCGCAGATACTGTGCGTGCCTACCTGATGTTCTTTGCGCGCTGGGAAATGGGTGCGCCGTGGGATAGCAATGGTATCGAAGGCCCGGCCCGTTGGATACGCCGCACCTGGGCTTTGTTTACCGATGAATTGAAGACTGGCAGTCCCAGCTCTGAAACTTTGCGCGCTTTGCGCCGCAAGGTTCACCAGACTCTCAAACGCATCACGCGTAATTTTGAGCAGTTTGAGTTCAATACCAGCGTTTCATCTCTGATGGAACTGTTGAACGAGATGTATAAGGCCCGTGATAACGGAGCTGCTGGTTCGAAGGAATGGAACGAGGCAATCGATTTGTACCTGCGCATGTTGGCGCCTATCGCTCCGCACATCGCCGAAGAATTGTGGGCCTACTATGGCAAGCCATATTCGATTCATGTTCAGGCGTGGCCACCAGTGGACGATGAAGCTGCCAGGGAAGATGAAATCACTCTGGCAGTACAGATCAATGGCAAAGTGCGTGAGCGCATTACCGTAGCTGCCGACGCCAGCGAAGAGTTCATCCAGGCCGAGGCGCTGAAATCAATTGAGCGACATTTGGAAGGAAAGACTCCAAAGAAAATTATCGTTGTTAAGAAATCAATTGTAAGCGTGGTAATTTAGTGTAAAGAGGTGACTTGATGGATGCGACCCAGAACGTATTGACTATCTTTGAGCAACTTTCAGCAATCCCGCGTGGCAGCGGGCGTGAAGCGCAGCTTTCAGACTGGCTGCAGCAGCGTGCAGCCGGGCGAGGCTTTGTTTGTCAAACGGACCAGGCCGGCAACCTGGTAATCCGCGTTCCGGCAACACCAGGCTATGAATCTTCCCCTGCCATCATTCTGCAGGGCCATATGGATATGGTTTGTGAAAAGACACCCGATTCACCGCATGATTTCCTCGTAGACCCGATTCGCTGCATTGTCGATGGTGACTGGCTGCATGCCGATCGCACCACTCTTGGAGCTGATAACGGAATAGCGCTTGCGTTGGCGCTGGCTGTAGCAGAAGATGCGAGTGTGGCACACCCGGCCCTGGAGCTACTTTTTACTGTTTCAGAAGAGGCGAGCCCAAATGGAGTAGAAAGACTCACACCTGGTTTTGTAAACGCCAGAATTCTTATTAACCTGGATTCAGAGGAAGAGGGCAGCTTTATCGTTGGGTGTGCTGGCGGGCAAACCACCCGAATACGCCTGGCGACGCCATTTAGCAGTGCGCCACTTTTTGATGCGGCGTTCCAAATTGTCGTCAGCGGATTACGTGGTGGTCATTCTGGTGTGGATATCCACCGGCATTATGCCAGCGCCAATAAGTTGCTTGCCCGTGTGCTTGGCTGTTTGCAGAATATTACCCCGCTTGCCCTGATGAGTATGGATGGAGGCACAGCGCATAATGCTATTTCACGTCAGGCGAAGGCCTCGTTTTCCTGTGCGGCTGACCAAAAAGAATCCATCCAGCAGTTTGTTAACCAGTTTGAAGCCGTTGTAAACCGCGAATATGCCACAACGGAAAGTGGCATTACGATGACATTATGCCCCATCGAGCCGGGTTGTGCTGCCAGTGTGACAGATACAGCACGCGCTATCCATCTGCTGGAGGCCTTGCCACATGGCATGGCTGAGATGTCAGCCAGTGTAGCAGGGTTTGTCGAGACATCCAACAACCTTGCACGGGTGGAGATCGTTAATGAAACTTTGCAGGTGTTTACAAATCAGCGCAGCACAGTGTTGTCTCGTATGGAAGAACTGACATCCCGCATCAGTGCTGTGGGCTTGCTAGCAGGAGCCGAGGTCTTCAATGCCCGTGCTTACCGAGGCTGGCAGCCTGACATGAAATCGCCCTTGCTTCAACGCAGTATCGAAACTTACCGTAGTTTGTATGGTACTGCGCCAACTATTGGCTTGATCCACGGCGGTCTGGAATGTAGTGCGATTGGAGCCATTTATCCTGGCATGGATATGATCTCCACCGGCGCAACCATTGAAAACCCGCATTCGCCCATTGAAAGGCTATATATCCCGTCTATTGGGCGATTATGGCACTATCTGGTTGCGTTTTTACAGAGCTAATGAACTATCCTGGATCGTAGTATGTATTGATGCTCGAAATTTACCCGCCAACACCCGGTAAGAAAGACTTGCGGTTAATCCGAGTTTAACGACCGTTCCAATAAACTTTATTTCAGATAATGTTTTGGTCAGGTAATGGATATCTAAAAAGTGGATGTGTTGAATGGTTGAAATTGTTCACTCATTGGATGAATCTCAACGTGTTCATGCCGGGCAAATCTACTACGAAGCCTTCCGGCGGAAACTTCAACCGCTGGTGGGGCGCCCTGATGCAACCATGCAGGTGCTTAGCGCTGGTCTTAATCTGGATATGGCTATTGGGATACGGATGGATGGGGAATTGCTGGGTCTGGCTGGACTTCACAGTCGTGAAGGCATATTCTCACGCGTGGCTTTAAGTGACAGCGTTAAACATCTTGGCTTTTTGGGTGGTTTGTATGCCTGGGCAGTTCTAAATTTATTCGGTGCCGGCGCAAACTGCCCTCATAACGAATTACGCATTGCTGCGCTTGCCGTGAACGCTTCGGCACGAGGTAGAGGGCTTGGTTCACACTTGTTGGATGCTGTTATTGAAAAGGCACATTTTGATGGGTTTCGGGCTGTTCGCCTGGAAGTGGTTGATACCAATACTGGCGCTCGCCAGCTCTATGAACGCTTTGGGTTTTCTGTTGTCGCCACCTATTCTTATCCTATCCCAAAAAGCTGGCTTGGTTTTTCACGCGATCATGTCATGATCAAAAGATTTTAAAACTTGCCGCTAAAAACCAACGGTAACTGAACCGGGGTTGCCAGGTTTTTGTTTTGTTATCGATTACTAAATGTTTATGACCGTTCTGTCCAACTGGGATGATCATATTTTGTTTCAAGGAGTTCCTGCGCGTATTTTTTTTCGATAGTGGTGAGTTCGTCACGTTCGAAGTTCAATCCCAGTTCGACCTCAAACGCGTTGACAAAAGCCTGTGCGGCTGTATGCCATGCAAGCGCATGTCCGCAAACGGTTTCGGCAGTGGTGGCACGTGATAGTAATTTTTCGGCAGCAGCAGATCGGGTGGTTTCATCTGGAAAGATAAGCGCCTGTGTGATGCGGGTGAGATCTCCGCACAATGGGAAGGTGCCGTGTTGCAGAACGCCTTCTTTTTTTCGGGCCTGAGCAGAGCCGACAAGCTTTTTGCCATTTACGACGATTTCATAGGCCGAAGGAACTTCAAAACAAACTGGCCCCCTAACATTCCCACCCGGGGATGTATTTTCTTCCATCTCCACTGGTAATCCCAGGTTGTGCAAAGCAGTGATCAGTGCCTTGGCCAGCCGGTGATAACTTTCCAAAACGGAACCAAGCACGCGGGGGTCATTGGGTGCTGCACAGACAGAATAAGTCAATTCATCAATATGCAAGATGGCGCGCCCCCCCGTGAGGCGGCGGACGACATCCCAACCCTGAGCCCGGAGTCGAGTAGTATCTACATCTTTAAACGACTGGGCGTAACCGAGGGAAAGACAGGCGGGAGACCAATCGTACAATCGCAATGTGGGAAGAGATACGCCATGTCCGGCGCTTTGGAGTATAGCTTCATCGACCGCCATGTTCCATGCCCCCCGGGCAGGAGGCGTGATGAGAAGACGCCATGTATCAGTCATTTATAAAACCCATAAAGATGCAAAGGGAATGTTACCTTGAAGATTGCATTTCAAAAGTCGGGAATGCGCCAGTGGGTTGTTCTTCTTCCACGCGACTTTCATCCACATAGGATGAGCGTGGCCCGGTCTTGACAGCCTTAATAAATTGGTCCACCTGCTGGCGGGTACCTTCTGCCACAGTTTCAACCGTATCCCGGCCCACATTACGGACCCAGCCAGTAACGCCAATGATCTCCGCGCTTGATATAACAAAAGCTCGAAAACCAACATCCTGTACGTGCCCGGTGACCCAAATGTGAACACGATAGGCGCTATCACTCATGTGAGGTTCTATTGAAGGTAAATGCATTGATCGTGGAAACTACTAACAGGATGGTCAGAATTGCGATGTAAGGGAACAGGTTGTTAAGAGCTGTCAGGCCAATATTTTCACCCAGCGAATTGGCATGCCAATCCATCTCCACTTCATTCAGCGTCTGGCCGATGGCACGACGCATACCCTGTTCGCAGTCGAGTCCATCTCCATAAGCACTGGTAAGCGCTAGTAAACTTGTCTGCCCATATTTATCGATGATGAAACGTGTAAAAGACTCAGATTCGGCATAGGCTAGAAAAGCTCGTCCGCTTTCTGGTGGAAACGAACCACAAAGATCCTTCATGGCAATAAGGTTTTTTTGTGAGGAGGCTTGCGCAAGCGCGCGGGGATAATCCGGGTTGGAAGAGAGCTCAACGTGGGTGGCAATACCCTCGCGCACCCACATAGGCAGGTTTTCGTAACGTTCTCCCATTAAATCATAGGTCAAAATATGGGCCAATTCATGGGCAATCTTGCGGTCCATCTCAAGTCCTTGCTCAGGACCAGGAGGAATGGAGACAAGTACAACACGCAGATCTGGGCTGGCATGGCCCCCCACCCAGGGAACGGCTCCAATTTCCAGCGCATTGGCCAGATCAGTACTGGAAGCATAAATGTAGATATTGATTGGTTTGGAAGGGGTTACAAGCAATAATGTATTGGCTTGTTTCATGCCACGTTGGGCAACATCAAGCGCATCCTGTCCAAAAGCCGCTTCTCCAGCATACCAGTGTATCGTTAAAAGATCTACACTGGCAACCTGCCACGGGAAGCGATTGTCTTCATATTTGAAAAAGAATTCTTCACTGTTTAGTTCATCTCCATTTTGAAGCTTGACTTGATAGTGAAAATGGACTATGGCAAATGGACGCACCGCTCCCTGGCTGATTTCATAGCGCTGCAGCGTGTTTCCATTTTGGTCAAGTTGGATGGGGATTATTCGTGTGCTTTGCTCCCCTTCAGCACGAAACAAAAGGTAAGCCTCGCTGGGCGGGGAAGGAAGTGTAAGCTGCGCCTGAAAAGTTATAAAGTTACCGAACTCGTACGAAAGCCCAAGATGACTGACCGGAAAATACCCCGGCTTTTGTGCTTGGGCAGGTTGAAAAACGGCAAATACAATGGCAAACGTGAGCAAGAGCAGGGCAAGTTGGCGCATTTTACTTTCCAAAAATAAGATCAAGTGAGTCAGCTTGGATGAACTGGTCGATATGCTGACAAGAATAACTACAGGATATTGTAAACCCCTCACCCAATATCAGGGGTATTAAAACACTATTTCGTCTGGCAACATACAATACCAGACGAAATAGTGTTTTGGTGGAGGGTAAACAATGGGAAATTATTCTTCATCCGGATCGATTTCAGTATCAGGGTCAAAAGCTACCAAATCAAATTCATCAAGATCTTCGGTAAACGATAAGTTGGCAATGGCTTCTTCAATAAACTCTATTTGTTCATCATCTTCTGCTCTTGCCAGCAAGGTCTCAAGCATGGTACGTACATCATCCCCGCCAATCTGCGAAAGTGACCAGATAATCGCCTGGAAGATATCGTCGTCCGCTTCATCTTCGAGCATTTCCAGGAGAGGTCGACGGGCCAGCTTCAACTCCAGTTCTCCCGCGCTTTGAACTGCCACAAGCCGAACGGGAATATCATCACTGAGCAAACCAGTGATGATTTGTTCCTGCCAGCGATTATCAGCAGAACGCCCGGCAGCAAAAAGCGCGGTGGCCTGCCAGAGGGGGTCGGGCCGATTGAAAGCAGATATGATCAGGGCATCGAGTTCAGGACGGCTGGAATAGCCCAGGGCTTCAAGTGCAGCGCGGGCGATGGATGTATGCTCGTCATGGGCAGCCTTAATCAAGGTTTCTTCAACTAATTTAAGTTTTCCATTGGGAAGATCGCCCATTTCACCCAGTTGAACAAACTGACCTAATACCGTAGCGGCACGCGCGCGGGTTTCAGCTTCGGGATCGTTTTGAATCATCTTGACCAGGTTGGGGATCAGGCGAAAATCAGAAGTCTCTTCCAGTAATTTAAGGGCATTGGTGCGTACTTCGTCATCAGGGTCTTGCAGCAGAATTGCGCCTACAGATTCAAAAGAAAGCAGTGTGTCCTCATCAAATTGTTCGTTGAGCTTTTTGAGAAACGTGCGTTTACGGAGCACAGGCACGCGCGGCCAGAATTGTTGAAGGGCAGTGATATCGCCAGGGGTGAGGTCACTAAAGCGTGGCAAATACTTCGGCGGAAAGCTCTGATCAGAGTTAGCCAGGGCGGTCAGTATGGTGGAGAAAGGGATTTCTTTCATTGTTTAGGGTTTTTTCTTTATGGCAGTTTGATATTTACTGGATTAATGAAGTCCATGGCATTGATGAAAACCATGAGCGCTATCAAGAACAACATGGCAACACCATTGATGACATTTTCCAGTTTATAGGGAATACGGCGACGAAAAAGGATTTCCGGCAAAGTAAAGAGAATGCGCCCGCCATCCAACGCCGGGATGGGCAATAAGTTAAAGACCGCCAACGAAACGCTCAGCATGGCGACCAGTGAGAGAATATAGTTGGTCGGCTCGGTGATTGGGGCAGTTTGCCCGGGCGTGTTTGGGCTGGCTGATGGTTGTTGACGGGTTTGCACATCACGCTGTACTGCCTGCCCGAATAAATCATAGATGCCTTTCAAGCCTACCAGGCGAGCATCGCTGGGGGCAATAACTCCCTGGATAAGACCGACGGGAAGGTACAAAATATTGACAGCTTGCGCGCCAGTCAGGGTAAAACCGCCCGTGATGATTTCCGTCATGGTGGCGGCACGGCGGGGATACGAGAGAAGCACACCCAGGGCGCCCTCCTCTTTGCTGCGGCTGGATAGCGGGGTTGCATTGATAGTTAGCTTCTGTCCAGCGCGCTCAATGCCGAGAGCAAGCGGAGTATCCAAACCTTTTCGGATGGCTGTGTTGGCTTCTTCCATGGTACCGACTGGGGACCCATTAACTGCAAGAAGCACATCATTAGGCTGAAGGCCGGCCTGCTCGGCTGGCGACGAAATTGACACGCTCTCGATCAGAACCCTTCCCGCCACACCCATACCGGATTGCGCAATAATGATGGAAGTAACCACAATAGCGGTGATTAAATTCATCAAGGGTCCGGCGAAAAGAACGCCGAGACGCTTCCAGGGATTGGCGGCAGCCAGGCCATCCAAAACGTTCGGATCGCTTTCGCCCTTGGGGCGCACAAAACCACCGATGGGCAAGGCATTAAGGGTAAATTCGGTGCCCTGCCATTTAAATAATGTCAGCACTTTGGGAGGAAAGCCAAAGCCAAATTCTTCCACTTCGATTTTGAAAAAGCGGGCGGCCAGAAAGTGACCAAATTCGTGTAAGAAAACCATCCCGCCGAACACAATTACCACAATTAAGAGAGTCATAATTATCCTTCTCCGCAACATACCCAGAAAATGGGCACGGTAAGAAGATTATATCGTCTTTATGTTAGCAGAATATTAGATAAACCTGATTTATCATGACACCAACCGTGCAGATTTGCCTGGGGTAGCAACCAGCACATTCGCCACGCCAGGCAAGGCTCTCAATGTATCCGCGACATTTGCCGCGATCTCCTGCAAACAAATGACGTGAACATTTGGGCCGGCATCAATGGTATAAGCTACTGGCATGCCGCCCTTGCGCCATTCTCGCACGGTTTCCATGACTGACAGAGTGGCGGGTTTCCAATAAAATAAGGCTGGCTGGCTTGTCATCATGACCGCATGCATGATGTCCGAATCGTGTTCGATGACGGCAGCCAATGCATCGAAATCGCGATTGAAAATTGCCGACCGGCAAATATCTAATCTGCGGGGAGCATCCGCCACACGACTTGCCTGCAGTGGGCTGGTGGATGCCAGGGCGTGGCCCTCGGTGGAGCCGGTGGTTTTATGCCCGGCATTGACTACCGTCACGCAGTCGGCCAGTGACCAGTGTTCGGGGGGGGCGATCGAAACCGCGTAGCAGTCATTATCCGATGTTCCCATTTTCCATTCGACAAAGCCGGTTGGAACGCTGCGAGCGGCTGAACCAGATCCCAGGCGTGCCAGGCGTGAAATAGCGGCTTCTGACCAATTCAGACCGGCAGCTTGTGCGGCAGCCATTGCCAAAGCCGCGAAGGCCGCCGCAGAGCTGGCGATACCTGCGCCGGTGGGGAAGTTATTTTCGCTGACAACTTCCGCTTTCCAGGTCAAGCCGGCATTTTCTCGAACAATATCGAGAATAGCAGATACACGTTCCAGCCCCTTGCCCATCACATCGTGAGTGTTGATGATCAGTTCATCAAAAGCCAGCGAGGGTTGAAAACTGACCGATGTACGTGTGAACAACCCATCGAGATTCATCGAAATTGAGCCGTTGACGGGCAGGCGCAATGCATTATTACGATTGCCCCAATATTTGATAAATGCGATGTTTGGATTTGAGATGGCGGTGGCAGTATGAGTGGGCATAAACATGTTCCTTGTAAAGAAAGTTTATCATGATGTGCCAGCGATTTTCGTATAAATCAGCCGCCTGCTGCTGCTGACCAGGCCAGGTTGGTTTCCGATCTGTTTTCTTCTGTCAGTATCGCTGCCAGTTGTTCATAAGCATCGGATAGCCCTCTGGTATCCATTTGTTCTTGACACCCGGCAATCGCCTCTCCGCACATCCGGCGAGCCCCGGTCAGATCACCCTGTTCCAGATAAACCCAGGAGAGGTGATAAGCCGCCGTTCTATCTCCTTGATATATGTAAATATTATTTTTTATTGACATCTTCCGTTGGTGGCGCCAGCGATGAGAACTTTTTTATTTTTCATTCTTCTTCTTTAATTCCTGCTGATAATTCAGGAATGACGAACATGAATGGCATGATCATAATCTGCGCCAATGTGATGGGAACCCACACAAAGGCAAGCGCCGCAGATGCTAGATTGATGATGATTGCCATGCGGTCTTGATTGATGCGTTTTTTCTTTTCTTCATCGGTCAATTTATTTGGAGCCAGGTTGGTGTCTACAAATGCATACTTCCAAAACTTACCCAAAATCGCTGCGGATAATGCCATGTTCAGTGGGTATATTGCCACCACAAATGGGTTGGCGGGATAATCTCCAATGAAAGCGGTAATAAACGGGAAAAGACAAGACGAGAACAGCATGGCGATATTCAGCCATAACAGTCTGGAATCCACTTTTTGGATTTTATGAACGATATGATGATGATTGACCCAAAATATAGCGATGATGAAGAAACTAAAGAGAAAGCTGATGAATTTTGGCGCGAGAATTTTCATCCCTTCGATGAAAACAGCAAATGTACTGTTTCCCAATTCAGGGACTTTCAACTCAAGCACGAGAATGGTGAGGATGATGGCGAAGGTACCATCGCTAAAGGCTTCGAGGCGGGATTTGGTCATGGGATCTATCTCCTGGATAACGTGATGACATGTTCAGGGCAGGCCTTGACACATAATCCGCAGGCGCGGCATTGTTCAGTGTGGACGAGTAATGCTTGCTGCCATTGATGTGCGGTGCCTTTGAGTTTGCCGATAAAAGTTAATCCAACGCGTTGGTCTTTGGGTAATGTGCTAACTTCAAAAATGGAGTACAGGCACGCAGTCCGCTTTGCCTTCGCAGCGGTTACGGTCAATGATGGGAGTGAAGACGCCAGGGTCTTGTTTACAGTCTTTGGGGTCAGTGGTCAAGGTTTATGCTTTCGGTTTATGTATTTACGGTGCGATGGTTTTAACAAAAGCTAGTGACAGTCTCGTTTGGTGACTGTCACTAAAGATATTTACGTTACGAACTTTGTTTAATGCTTGTCTCTCTCGCCAACGATCTTGAACATAGTAACGATCACAAATACCTCAGCGGCAAAAACCACTAAAGATACTACCGTCCCAACTCCAAAATTTCCTGAAATAATGCTGATGATGGTGTCTTGCAATTCCACCAACGCGCGGATGATGGTCATAATGGCGATAGTCTCAGGCACGCCCACATTCGCAACGATCATCAGTGCCAACCCGATTGCCAGATTGCGCGCGCCAAATTCATACCCCGCATATCTGGCGGCTGTTCCTGCAAGGTCAATGCCTGTGCTGCTGTTTTGAAATAAAGCCGAGGCGCCAAAATAATTGGATATACCAAAGGCAATATTTGCAAGCGCCAACAGACCTACAAAAATACGTACCCACTTCGGTACAAGGTTTTTACCATTCATGATTTAACTCCTAGAGCGGAATGATCTCTAAATGTTGCATGGTCATTTTGCTTGTGTCCAGCATTCCCATTAGCGCACCCGCGGCGGGGTTGCCACGCCCTGCAGCGCTGGATGCCTGCGCTGCGGATTCGCTCTCCCATTCATTTACCACAACCCAACTGCCGTCGCTGGCTTTGCCAAGTTTGCGCGAACGCAGTCCGGGCTGAGCCTTCATGAAATTTGCTTCAAAGTTGCGGTTGCCTTCGATAAAATCCTCGGCACTGACTTCGCTCTTCAAGTTGATATTGATAATTTCGAGATACATGTTTTTTCCTTTTTTTTATTTTGAATTTATGCCGACAACTGCTTGATAGCGGTGCCCCAGTCTTCGAGGTGATGAACTCCCACCAGTTGACCATTCTCAACGGTATGAATGTCAATCGTCATGGTCTTGAACGATTTTGTGCCGTCGGTTTGCGCACCCATGAAATTGCCGTTCGGCGTCCCAGAAGCCAGGCTGCGGACAACCACTTGCTTGCCTTCCTGGATCATTTCCTGGATTTCCCATTTCAGGTCTGGGATCAGTTTCCAGAAGAACTGGATCTGCCCGATAAGCTGTTCCTTGCTTTTGATATCCACAGCACCCTTCGATTGGAAGCTGTCCGCCAAGATTTGGCCCATTTTTTCTGCGACATTTGTGTTGGCATTGACGGTCAGGCATTGTGTGTAGAAGGGGGCGACGATTTCTTTCAGGTTTTCCATCTTATCTCTCCTTGAGTTTGTGATAAAATTTGAGTGACTAATCACGTAATTTCTATTATACGTGCGTGAGCACGCATTTGTCAAGAGTAATTGGAGCATATTTATGGGAGATGGATTTTCAGAAATTGAGCAAAATGCCTGGGGTGGATTCCTCGGCACGCATGCTCGTATGAACCGCATGATCGAGGAAGATTTACAGTCACATTCTCAGATCACACATGTGGAGTTTGAGGTTTTGCTGCGCCTTTCCTGGAACGAGAACCATCGGGTGCGGATTCAGGATCTGGCTGCAGAGAGTGTTATCACACGCAGTGGAGTAAGCAGGGTGGTGGAACGTCTTGAAAAAGCTGGGCTGGTCACCCGTGAGGAAGCCAGTGAGGACAGACGCGGTGCGTATGCTGTTCTGACTGAAAAAGGTCTGACCAGGTTTCAACAGGCAATCAGGGCCCATGTTGCCTTTGTGAGAGAGAACTTTCTTAGCTATTACAATGAACAGGAGTTGGAACAAATGGCAGGGTTTTGGAAACGCCTACAGGAGTGTTAGGCGACAACCAAACCTTCACATCAATTTTGACAATCGATGAAATAATTTGGCGTCTCGATTGAGCGAAGCCGCCCAACGGTTTGCGTCCGCGGATTAGCCCTGCGGGCGGTGGTGCCTGGGCGGGCGTTGCTACTTGTTGAGTGCGAAAAAAACTCGACCCCAAAAAACTCGGAAAGTCATGCCATCCCCCAACGTCGCATGCGCGTTTTGTTAGTGAGCCCCTTCTTAATGCGGACTGTCCAACAGATTAGTTCTAACTTTTATCTTGCTTACTTTCAGAACTCAGAACCTTTTCGATTCTTCTGTCGGGTATCATCCAGATAATCGTGATTAATATATAAATGATTATAGACAATCCAGCCTGGATAAAAGAGAAAATCACCCCCAGAACGATCAATAGAGAAGTAACCTTCCCTTTCCAGTCATTGCCAATGGCTTTTTTTAGGGCTGAATTGTCTCCATCAGATGCGATTATGCTTCTCTGCAATATGAGATATGAAATTCCAGACATGAAGAGAATCAGTCCATAGGCTGCTGAGGGAAGCGGGCGAAGCAGATTTTCTCCCATCCAACGCGCGACGAAAGGAAAAAGCGAAAGCCAGAACAAAAGGCTGAGGTTTGCCCATAGGATTCCACCAGTCACTTTTTGGGCTGTGTGTAACATGTGGTGATGGTTCATCCAGTAAATCCCCACAAAAACAAAACTCAGTAGATAGATTAATAGTTTGGGAACCACTGGAAGCAAAGAATTCAATTCGAATCCATCGGGCACCTTCAACTCCAATACCATGATTGTGATGATGATTGCCATTACTCCATCAGTGAATGCTTCAAGTCTTCCTTTTGCCATTTTCCAACTCCTGGGTTTCTTTATGAGAGAGAATTCTTAAGATAATTCCATAACATCCTTGGAATGGTACTCCATTTCCAGTGCAACCAGCAACGATATTAAGGTTCACATCCTGATCGACGCCAAGGTTATGAGCTACTTAAAAATGTGATTATCCTGGATTTTGTGAAATATTCTCTGGCTTTTCATTTTTCTGACAAGTCGGATTTTCATTTTCTTCCAAACGTTGCCAGAAGCCCGCCATTTGTTCCAATTCTGGATCCGTAAAATAGCTCAGAAAATGCGCCTGCACAAACGCAACATGTTTTTCCATCACCAGACGAAAGCGTTCAATTCCGGCCTCGGTCATCACCGTGTAAGCCCCGCGCCGGTCCTCGCTGGCGGCTTCACGGACTACGAGACCGGCCTTCTCCAGACGCTCGATGGCGCGACTCGTCCCGCTTTGGGTCAGGATACTTTGGGCGGTCAAATCCTGGATACGCAAACGATGGTTCTGCTCCCAGAACAGGCGTAAGAGAATCTCAAATTCAACATGGGAAACGCGGCCATGCTCTTGCAGATCCGCTTCGATCTGGCGGTTCAGGCGGGCATAGGTGCTGAGAAAGCCTCCCCAGGCGTTTTGCTGAAGTTTTGAAAAACCCGGACTCATTGTCTCTCCTTTTTCATATTGACTCATATATGCGTAAGCATGTATAATCCATTTACATGCATGCGCGCGCATATTTTATCACAAACGAAGGAGAAAAATGAAAACGGTTAAACGCTACCACCCCGGGCTGGTCACTTTACACTGGCTGATCGCTCTGCTCATTTTCACGGTTGCTTTCCTGGGAATCTACCTGGATGATTTCGCCAGCGCTGCTCAAAAACCTGGTCTGCTCGGTATTCACATGGCAGTGGGCCTGCTCACGCTTGTCTTGATGGTTGTCCGTATTTTTGTGCGCGTAAATACCCCAAAACCAGAGCCCGTCACTGCCGGGAATGCCGTTTTTGATTGGATTGGCAAGGCCACACACCTGGGGCTATACGTCTTTGTCATCCTGACCACCGGCACCGGCATGATCACATCCATGCAGGCGAACCTGTTCCCAGTTGTGTACGGCGGCGTTGGCGCGTTGCCAGCGGACTTTTTCACTGTCACCGCCTTTATCGGACATGTCATCTCCCTACCCGTGCTGATCCTGACGATTTTCCTGCATATTGGCGCGGCGCTTTACCATCAATTCCTGCTCAAGGATAACCTTATCGCCCGCATGGGATACGGCAGTCAGTCATGAGCAAGCTTACTGAAAAGAAATCGTCACCCTTTGCCACCCTGATAGCAACGGTTGATAAATTTCCCCTATGGATTCTTATCCTGGGTTGGTTGCTTGTCTTTTTCAACCTGATGGGTAGCTTTAGTTTCTCCGGGTCGATCCCTGGTCTGGGAAGCACCGGCCCAGACCAGCAGGCCGCTCTCATGCTTGCCGCCCGTCAGATCGGGCAGGCTTTTATTCTGGGATATGGCCTGCTTCAAAAGAATGTGCGCACGCTCCAGTTCACCTGGTTGATGGTCATTATCCGTGAATCAATCGATTTTGCAGCACGTTTAATCTCCGGGCAGGGCCTCAGCCCGACTGCCTTTATCATTACGATTGTAATTGAGCTGGCGGTGTTTATCTATTTAGGGGCCATTGCTTCAGGTTATGTTGCAAAATACAAAACAGGATTGCCCAAATGAAAAACACAAAAGTAGGCCTGCGTAAACCGGCAGGAATAACCAGGTGCCAATGAACAATAACCCGCTGCCAGACAACAAAGAATGTAAACAGGAACCCGGGGTCTTTACCCCGGTCATTGACCGCAACCGCTGCGAGGGCAAAGCGGATTGCGTGTCCGTTTGCCCATACACCGTTTTCGCGGTTGGCACTTTGCCAAAAGAGCAGCGCACTGGCTTAACCCTTGTCGGAAAACTGAAAGCCGCTGCGCATGGGTGGCAGCAAGCCTTGTTGGTCAACCCGGAGAATTGCCGGGTCTGCGGACTTTGCGTTAAAGCCTGCCCGGAACACGCCATCACCCTGGCCCGCACCTGATAATCAAGGAAATCAAAGAGAACATGAAAGACAAAATTATACTAATCACCGGAGGAACCGGTGGAATTGGCAAACAAACCGCTTTGACCCTGGCAAAGATGGGCGCGCAGGTGGTGGTCACAGGGCGCAGCCAAACCAGCGGCGAGGAAGCCGTTCAGGAACTGAAGCAGTTAAGCGGCAGCCAGCAGATTGATTTGCTATTGGCAGATCTCTCCACCCGGCAGGGTGTTCGTTCCCTGGCGGAGCAGTTCAACCAGAGATATGCAAGATTGGATGTGTTAATTAACAATGCCGGCCTGGCAGCACCCAAACGCGAATTGACCGCAGACGGAATCGAATCCAATTTTGCTGTAAACGTTCTCGCGCCTTTCCTGTTGACCCATTTGCTGAAGGAAAGCTTGAATGCCAGCCCGGCAGCGCGGGTGATCAGTCTAACCGGGGGTGAGGCCAAAGGTCAGATCGGGCTGGACAATCTCCAGGCCGAGCGTTCGTTTTCGGGTCTTACCACTTACTCGCACGCCAAACTGGTGTTGATGGCCGTTATGTACGAATTCGCCCAACGGACACAGGGCACGAACATGACCGTTAATGTCTGTTATCCGGGCCAGGCCAGCACCCAGATGACCCGCAGTGTCACCCCGGAGATGTTGCCCGGTTTCATGCGTCTTATCTGGCCACTGTTCAAACGGGTGGTGCGCGAAGATGGCGGCCAATCCGCGGCCAAAGCCTCGCGCTCTTCGGTCTACCTGGCAACTTCAGTGGAGATCGCGGGCATCAGCGGCCAATACTTCGACACAAACTGCAAAAGGGCGGCCTGGCCCCAAGCCGTTTTGGATCAACAGACCCGCCAAAAAATCTGGACAATTACAGAACGGCTTTCCCAATTGATCTGAGACTCCAGAACGGTTGGGCGCATTATTCCGAGGCCTTCGCGCATTTCAAATTCATCAGGGCGTAGGTCAATTACGGTGGCAGCATAACGAAATTTGGGTACGCCAAACTACGGAAAAATGTTGACCCAGTATCTCTAAGGGAACAACAATTTACCTTGTCAACCAGTGGCAGGCAAGCCCGAACAGGTAGCCAGCTTCCAATTCCCGCACTTTTTCACTTGCCCGGGGCCGTGGTGCAGGCCCATCCGGATGCAGCCAGAATGTCCAAGGTGATCACCGCTGCAGTTTATATTGAGCGCAATCTAACTCACGGACAGATTATCAGGGAAATCGTGGAAGTCTCACCAGTGGTGGATCGCACCGCGGGCCGGCCATCATTCCTGATAATATAATGCCCCCGGTCACAAATTGTGGTTTTCCGCTTACATGGTGCCTTGTGCATTTGTGACGACAATGGGTATAAATTTCCACACACCAGAGCGCTGCAACAATTGATATAAGTTTGCTGTAAATATCAGAATTACGCAAGCACCAGACATTTTTATAAATAATTACGCTCCCAATTTTCTGGGAGCGTAATTATTTGCGAAGTTCTGAAGCGGCATACCCTTATATCTATGGATCACAAGCCTTGCCACGACCAAATATTGTTGTCGGTTGTGATTACATCGCCAATGCAATGTTGGGATGGGCGAGGGCAGTGGCAGTATGAGTTTTCATGGCTTTTCACCTGCAAAACAGCGGAAAATTAGGCAAATATGCCCTTGTTTTGGTAATTTATCACGCTACCGGGCATAAATGGCATGAAAAATTGTATTCCCTTGCGATTACATTGTAACTTAGGCAAATATACTGG
>CAIMZS010000546.1 GCA_903846015.1 uncultured Anaerolineae bacterium
CTTAAAAAATCATCCCGCCTTATTGCAGCAAGCTCAAAAAATACTGCCCCGCCTTCATCGCCTGCGCCAGCATGGCGATCGAAGTCTTTTGTAGAATCAAATTCTTGGTCATCTCCATTTGCTCCCTGGCAAAATCTGCGTTCATCAGGCGATTGTAGGCCGCTTCTGTATTGATCAAACTGGGCATCAGCGCATCTTCCTTAATTTGCAAGTGATTGGCAATCGACCCGATCGTCACCAAACGCTGGTTGACTTTCGCCATGGCGTCATCGAGAGTCCCGAGATAGGCGCTCGCATCCTCGCTGTTCAGCAGCTGGATCTCGCGCTCCGGCTTGAGAATATTGATCGTAACCGTGGCAACCGCCGAATCGACCGTTCCATCATTGACCTTGTACGAGAATTGGTCGGTGCCGTATGCCCCGGTATTGGGGGTGTAGTGAAAGGATCCACCCGCGCCAAACGCCAGGCTGCCCTTGGAAGGTCCGCTCACCAACTGATAGCTCAAGGCGTTTCCATCGACATCCTTGCCGGGCAAACGCCCGCCGACCGACAGGCTCTGAACGGTGGTCACGCTCATGCCGCCCGCACTGGGCGCATCATTCGTCGGGGTGACAGTGACAGAGGCGGTTTCCGCATGGGTGCTGTAGGCCCCGCCCATGCCGCGATTGAGGCTGGTATTGGCCTGGGAACCCACGCTCAACCCATTACCTGGATCCCAGGCACGGTAGCGGATATCGGCGCTGCCATTAAAATCCGCGTTGGGCACAAAACGCACCTGTGCGCTGGCATCCAAAACGGTGGCGTTACTGTCTGAAGTAGCCAGGATTGTATTCCAGCTTGAGCCGCTGTTCGTGGAGTACTCCCATGAACCATTGCTGTTATCGACCTGGGTGATGGCAACACCTGTCAACAGGCTGCCAGCCAACAAACTGCTGACGGGATCGCCCACGTTGACCGCGGGATCTTCAGTGATGCTGGTCAATCCCGCGCCGAGGTTACCCAGAACCGGTGATTCATTCAACGGGGTGATCGTGAGACTCGTCGTGGCAGAGGCAGTGCTGGTGGCGCTGCCATCCAGGGTGATATTGCTCATCCCGGAAAGCCAGCCTTCGGTCTGGTCCCAGGCGCGGAAAATCAGGTTGCCTGAATTCCCGGAATAATCAGCGGTCGGCTGAAAGCGCACCCTGGCGGAGGCATCCAGCAGGGTGGCGCCGCTGCCGCTGAAGGTATTCCACAGAACGCCGCCATTGGTGGAAAACTGCCACGTACCGTTGGTGTTGTCCCAGCCGGTCACCGCAATGCCGGAGAGCGCGCCCGGATCAGTATCCGAAATCGCTGCGCCAGTAAAAGCAGAAACCAGGCTGCCGGTATTGTTTTTGTCATCCTCGCGGATAGTGTCCAGCGTTGTTACCTTGGTCGGATCCAAGACGGGTAAAGCGTTGACGGGTCTGACCGCATTGGCGACATTGGCGCTGTAGGGAGTGGCGGCACCGTTGGTGGATACGTTAATGTTGGTGGAACCAACCGCCAGGCCATTCGTGCGATCCCAAGCGCGGAAGGTAACCGCCATTGGAGTGAGAAAACCCTTGTTCGCCGAGAAACGCACCAGGTTGGTTATCCCCAGCAGGGTGGCGCCGGTATCCGAAACAGCCCCAAAATTTAACCATGACGAGCCGCCATTGGTGGAATACTGCCAGGTGCCCGAACCGGCTTCCAGCCCGGTGACGGCAATTCCTGAAAACACCCCGCTGTCCACATCCGTGACATTAGCGGCTGCCAGCAAGCTGGCAACCGATGTAGGCGGCGGGTCTACCACAATCGCCGGCGCGGCAGTGTTGGCGCTGTAATGCGGGGTCACATCGATATTGGTAGCACCCGCGCTCAGGCTGTTATTCAGATCCCAGGCACGGTATGTGATCGCCTGCGATGCGGTGGAACCCGCATTAGCCCAAAAACGCACCAGGTCAGTATTTGCCAGCAATGTGGCAGACGTCTCGGAAATCGCGCCAAAACTTGCCCAGGTAGAGCCCCCATTTCTGGAATATTCCCAGGTTCCCAAGCCGGTCTGAAGCCCGGTGACGGCAATGCCACCAGCTGCGTTGAAGCTGGCAGACGAAAGCAGGCTGGCGACTGTCGTGGCTGGCGGGATTACCGCAACGGTCGGTGCAGCGGTGCTGTCACTGTAAGGTGTTGTCACATTAACGTTGCTTGCGCCTACCAAACCGTTTGTTCCATCCCAGCCGTGGAAAGTGATCGTCTGCGGGGTGACAAAGCCGGGAGTGGCGGAAAACCGCACCAGGTCACTGCTTGCCAGCAGCGTGGCGCCAGTATCAGAAACCCCCGGGTCAAGCGGAGACCATGTCCCGCCCAAATTTGTGGAATATTCCCAGGTTCCCGCGCCGGATTCCAACCCTGTGACGGCGATGCCGGCTTGCTGACTGAAACTGGTGGCTGCCAGCAAGCTGGCAACCGTTGTGGCTGGCATATTTACCGGCACAGCCTGCGCAGCCGAAGCAGCGCTGAAGGGCATGTTGGCATTTACGCCAGTCTGACCAGCAGAACCGGTTGAGCCGTCCCAGGAGCGAAAGGTGACAGCCTGCGGGCTGACAGATCCCGAACTGGCCCAAAAACGGACCAGGTCACTGTTCCTCAACAGGGTAGCGGATGAGCTTGAAACCGCGCCAAAGCTATTCCAGGATGTGCCTGCGTTGGTGGAATATTCCCAGGTTCCCGAACCGGTTTGCAGCCCGGTGACGGCGACGCCAGAGAGCGGGTTGAGACCGGTGGATGACAGCAGACTGGCAACCGTGGAGGGCGGCGGGGCTGCCGGAACTGCCGAAGCAGGAGCAGTCAGGCTGTAATGATTGACCACATCCACACCGGTGGTGCCGTGGGTCTTGCCATTGCTGACATCCCATGAGCGGTAGGTGATTGTCTGCGGGGCCAGAAAACCAGGGTCGGCTGAAAAACGCACCAAATCTGTGTTTGCCAGCAGCGTGGCGCCTGTATCAGACACGGAACCAAAGCTGTTCCAGGATATGCCCCCATTGATCGAATATTCCCATGTTCCCGAACCTGTATCCAGTCCGGTGACGGCGATACCGCCATCCGCTGCGCTAAAACCGGCTGAAGAAACCAGGTCAGAGACTGGCACAGGCGGGGTATGCACCGGGAAGGCGAAATCGCCTACGTTGCCCACCACCGGGGCGTCATTGACCGGATTCACAGTGATATAGCCAGTTATTACTGGGCTGGCATAAGCGCTCTCCCCTGCCGCGCCTGTGTCAATCCCGGTTGTACCGCCAGTGTAACCATCCAATTTATCCCAGGCGTGAAAACCAATGTTGGCCTGGCCGTACCAATCGCCATTCGGAGGGATAAAGCGCAGGCGGTCACTGGCACCCAAAAGAGTCGAATTATTGGCTGCCACCGCCTGGAAGTCCAGCCAGGTTGTTCCATTGTCGATCGAATACTGCCATTGACCAGTCCCGCTCAAGCTGGTGACCGCCATACCGGTGCCCGGCCCATCCGGATCGGATGAGATCAGCATCTCAGAGACAGCAAAGCCGGCTGCGGATGCAGCCATGCCATTCGTGATCGCGGAACGCAAGTTTTCATCCACAGAATGAGAGATGGCAATCGCCGATGGAGTATCGTTGGTGGGACTCACCGTGATATTCCAGCTATCCGTAGTTTCATTGGTCGAAGGGATTTGGCCCGCATTCCCCTGGTCGTTGGTGATCATCGTCAGCGTGTCGGCAGTGATCTCCAACCCGTCTGGCGAATATTTCACTGCATTGCTGGCTGCCAGCGTACGGTTAATCGCATCCATTGTGCCGGTCAGGGTGACTTCGCTGGAAACATTATTCTGGATGTCGCTGGCGCCAAGACCGTTCGATACATCCGTCCGCAAGGTCAGGGAGCCGTACTGCGTTTTCAGGGTCACCTTAATCGGCTGATATTGGGCATCCGGATCGGTGACGCCCAATCCCTGGATATAACCAAAACCATTTTCGGCCACCACCGGGATGGTGGGGGTGCTGTTGACGGGTGGGCGATTCGGGTTGCGAACGATCGGGCGCAGATTATACAGCTCACCATCTGCCACACTCAAGTCGCCCATATTCTGCGCGCTGGCATTGATCGTGACGTTCTCACCATCCGCGCCGGTCAGCAATTGAAGCTGTCCGCCAAATTGTGAGAAGCCATCCAGCAGGCGATTGCCATTCCAGCTGGTGTTTTTCACAATATCATCGATTTCCAACGAATACTGGTTGACTTGCCGTGAAATAGCAGCGCGTTCTTCAACACCCAGGGTGTCGCTGGCTGCCTGCAATGTTTTAGCGCGCATTTGGATCAACAGATCCATTATTTTACTGGTGCCGCTTTCAGCAATCGCCATGAGATTCTGGCTGTCGCCCAGCGAATTGATCGCGGTTTGGATGCCGTTACGGCGCGCATCAAATTTCATCGCCATGCTGTAACCGGCCGGATCATCCGCTGCCGAATTCAGGCGTTTTCCGCTGGACAGCCGTTTTTGGCTTACGGCGATGCGCTTGTTGATTAATGCAAGCGAATTTAAGGCATCGTAAGCGGCGATATTGCTGGCTAACCGAAATACGTCTGAGTTGGACATTCCTGAATCCGCTTTCCCAATTTCTTACGAATAATTTGCGCAGCCCTGCAACCTAACCCCGAAAAAATACAACTCACACTCTACTCATCTATACTACTATCGGTATCTCAAGCAAATACTTTAGTTGCAATGTCGTAGCATTTGCTGCCAAATTCTGACGCTGGCAAACATACTGAAATGGCTAAAATCGGACTCATACAGTCAACTTTAACAAATAGTGGGATAATTATGTTTTGAACAGATTCCCTTCCCAGCCTCGGAGTTAAATGGAATATTCTTTCCCCCATTACCTGCTCGCCAAGCAAAGCGTGGACGATCGCGCGCTCAACTGGCATGTCTACCAGACCTTGCTCGCCAACCTGCCCGCCGGTCCCATTCGCATCATCGAAGTTGGCGCTGGCATCGGCAGCATGCTCGCGCGTTTACTGCGTTGGGGTACCCTGTCCCGGGCTGAATACGTACTGGTCGATGAGATGGACGAAAATATCCAATATGCCGCGGATTGGCTGCCACGTGTGGCGCTTGAACTGCATCTGCACGTTGAGCATCCGGCCCCAGGCCAGCTGCGTCTGTGGGATGCCAGCCATGACGTGCTGGTCACCTTCCAAACGGCGGATGTCTTCGACTTTATCCATACGCGGCCCGCCCCTGCCGATTTGCTGATCGCGCACGCTTTTCTCGACCTGCTGCCCATGCCCGCCAGCCTGGGTGAACTGTTCTCGCTGCTCAGACCTACCGGGCTGGGCTGGCTGACGATCAACTTCGACGGGGTCACCTCGCTTGAACCCACCATCGACAGCGCCCTCGACCAGCACATCGAGCGCCTGTATCATCACAGTATGGATACTCGCCCAACCGGCGGCGACAGCCAGGCCGGGCGGCACCTCTTCAGCCACATCCGTTCGGTGGGCGCTGAAATCCTGGCCGCCGGCGCCTCGGATTGGGTCGTGCACGCCATCGCCCGGCGGTACCCGTTAGAAGAGGCCTATTTCCTGCACTTTATCCTGCATTTTTTTGAGCTTTCATTGCGAGGCCATCCTGATCTGGATGCGGCCCAGTTTGAAAACTGGCTCGCGCAGCGCAGGGAGCAGATCACGCGCGGCGAACTGGTATATATTGCCCACCAAACCGATTTCCTGGTGAAACTGAACGGCTCGAATTCCGTATAATATATAGTATCCACAATCGCCGGGTAATATTTGGCTGGAGCATGCTGATGATTCACAATTACGAAGTTAATGGAGTGCCGGTAAAAACCGGCGACATTGTCTGCACCCGCAACGGCAAACCAAACCTGCTGCCGGGAGAATTCTGGCGCATCGTGGGCATGCTGGTGCCCGGGGATGTCGATCACATCGCCATTTACCTGGGCCCCGATGGCCGTTTTGCGGAAGCCGGTGCGCTGGGTGTAATCACTTTTGAAATTCATGACGGCCTCTGGCTTCCTGAACATACCATGACCGATCGCGGCATGCTGGTGGATACTTTTTATGGCGTGGCCTATCCGCTGGCAGAGATCGGGCTTACTCATAATGAAGAAGCCGAAATCCGCGCAGGCGTGGCAGAATACTGCCTGGCGCATCTGGGCCAGCCTTACAACCTTAACTTTCTGGACCCAGATCGCGATGATGCTTTTTACTGCAGCCAGTTGGCTTACAAAGCCTATCTACGCTATGGGATCAACCTGAACACCGGCATGTTCATGGAACAAATCCCCGGCACAAATCAGATCATTTATCCTCAGGAAATCTGGGACGGCTGCGTACACCGCCACCCCGAATTTCAAGAGATTCATCAAGCCACAGCCCAACCGGTCGATGGACCGGCCTGAAAGCAAAGTGCAGTTTGACAGGATGGCAGAATATGGAGGATAGAACCAGACCCAGGCGGTATGGTCCCGGTCACTGCACGGGAAAGGTTTATCCTTCCCACCCTATATATCCTGTTACGGAAGTCCCGGTTCCTGCGATAGTCCCGGTCTCTGTACAGAATTGTATATATAGGTGACGTAAGATGTATTATAATAGTACTATGTTTGATCGAAACATGGAAAAGGATTTTATAAATTGGAAAGATGACGCCTATCGAAAACCATTAATTTTACGCGGTGCCCGACAGGTGGGGAAGACAAGTTTGATCCGGAAATTTGGATTGGAAAACTTCGACCAGCTTATTGAAGTTAATTTAGAAAAAAGGGATCAAAGGCAGCTATTTGACCAGGCTACAAGTGTCGATGATTTTATAAAAAGAATCAATTTATTGTTTGATCAATCGGTAGTTCCCGGTACTACTTTATTATTTATTGATGAAATCCAAGAGTCAAAAAACGTGATGGAATTATTACGTTTTTTTGCTGAAGAGAAACCAGAATTGCATGTGATGGCAGCCGGGTCCCTTTTGGAAGCGAAAATAGGTCGGGATTGGTCGATACCAGTTGGCCGGGTGGAATACCGCTACTTGTATCCTCTCACCTTTTTTGAATACTTAAGGGCGAGAAAAAAGACGGCTTTGCTGGATGCTTTGAAAGCGATCCAGTTGGGGGATCACTTTGTTTATGGGGGGTTGGCTGGAGAATTATTCAAAGAATATGTCATGGTGGGGGGAATGCCGGAAGTGGTAAAAAGTTTCATTGAGACTGGTGATTACAGCCAGACTCGGACGATCTTCAACCGGTTGCAAACGGCATATTTGGATGATATTGGAAAATATTCCAAATCGAAGGAAAATAATAAATATCTCGAGATTGTCCTGGAATACGGGCCAAGGGTGGCTGGTACTATTTTTAAGTATGAGAATTTTGGCGGGTCAAATTATCGCAGCCGAGAGATGAGCGATGCCGTTCAAACTGTTGAAAAAGTGATGCTGCTCAAGCAAGTCCTGGCTGTTAATTCGACTTCCTTGCCCATCACGCCCAAAAGCATACGTCCCAAAAAGATGATCTGGTTGGATGTGGGTTTGGCCAATTTTGTTAATAATGCTTATCGAGAAATGTTGGTTGGAGAATATCAGGGCAAGATCATGGAACAGGTGGTGGGTCAAAGTTTATTGGCAGGTGCAACAACCAGGCCGTTTGATCTTTTTTATTGGTCAAAAGACAGGGATGAAGGCAGCGCCGAGGTTGATTTTTGTTTTCAACATCAATCCCGACTGGTAGGCATGGAAATAAAGTCTGGCAATGTGTCCCAAATGAAATCACTTTTTAGCCTGGGTAATATCGACCCAACTGTGTCACTTGTGCGGGTATCGTGGGATGATTTGAAAAATGAAACCTGGAAGTTTTCCGGAAAAGAATACAAAGTGTTATCCATTCCATTCTATTTGATTGATCGCTGGCAAGATTTTCTGATGGAGTAATGATAGAACCAGGCCCAGGCAGTATGGTCCCGGTCACTGCACGGGGCACGAGATGGAATGAGCACATCCAACTCATTCAACCATCAGAATGATTTCAGAATTCGTAGTTTGGTTTCCTTTAAATGCGTGCTCATAGCCTCGCGTGCTCTTACCTTGTCGTGCGCTTTGATGCAGTGAATAAGCTCCTTATGCTGATCA
>CAIMZS010000547.1 GCA_903846015.1 uncultured Anaerolineae bacterium
CGTCCTGCCCGCCGCAGAGCAATGACTGCTGCGTCATCCTGGCCTCGATCGAGCTGCCTGGCGATCCCGGCCACTCGATCGATCCCGATAACATCGAAGACCGCCGCACACTGTGTGTTGGCCCACAGGTTTTGTATTCGATGGCATTTTAAATTGGTGTTTATCCTGAGTAATGATTTTGCGGATGGTTGACCGAAGACAGATGAATAACCACCGATTTGCCAAGCAACCCGCCCAGGCTATCACCGGCAGCCTGGGCGGGTTGAGAAATCCTTCCAGCAAGATTTCGCCGGGATGGGTGGATTGGATATACAAAATAACGTGCTAGCATCGGCATGTTTCAATTATCCACCATGGATTATGGCCGTACCGAAATTTGCCATAAATTTAAAATTGGGGGATAATTAATGGAGCGACGAGGTTTCGGTGCCAAAGGGATCAAGGCTGAATGGAAAGGAACAGAAAGCGATGTGGAAAAAAAATGGTTTTATCTACCTGCTTGCGCTGGTGATTGGTTTTTCCATCGGGCTGTTTGTTTTTGGCTGGGGGTTTTTCCCGGTAAACTGGCAGGACGTGAGTGTTAACGATCTCAGAACTGATATGAAGATCGATTACCTGAAACTGGTGGCGGATTCCTATGCTTACCGCCCCGATAAGGACCTGGCCCTGCAACGCGCCAGCTTCCTGGAACTGCCGCAGGGCATCCTTGAACAGGCGCTGGCCAGTTCCACCGCCACGGAAAAGAATCATTTGCTTGCGCTGCAAACGCTGCTTCCAGTGATGCCCGCGGTAAAGGCTGTGGTTGAACCAGGCGGGGGCATACTGGCCTATGCTGGGTATGGTTTCCTGGCAATCCTGCTTCTTGCCATGATTCTGTTCAGCGCAAGGCGCTGGCAGTGGAAAACGATCCAACATCTTTGGAGATCGGAAACCATCCGCAAGCGGATCGGCATGGCTGTTTTGCTGGTCGGGATCTATCGTCTCACATCCAATATCCCTCTAACCGGGATCAACCAGGAGTCGGCCAAACGAGCATTGGAAATGACCGGGGATGTTCACCAGGGCATCGGCGGCTTAATACTTTCGATGGATGTTCTGGCAGGCGGGACGCTTTCAACGTTTTCCATTTTATCGATCGGGGTCTATGCCTTTGTCATAGCACAGCTGGTCATCCGGCTGTGTTTTGTGCTGGTCCCGGCGCTGCAAAGACGCTTCGAGGATGATCCGCGTGCAGAGCGGGAGGCGATGGAGAGATGGACGCCGCGGGTCTCGCTGCTGCTGAGCATCCCGCTTTCCTTCCTGCTCGTCAACCTGTATTCGGGAACGTTTGCAGCTTGCATGGGCCAGATGGCCAATCCGCCCGCCATCCAGTCCGGTGCAGTCAACCTGTTGGGAACCATCACCATGGTGTTTGAGATCATCGCCGCCGCCAAATTCGCCGAGTGGCTGACTGGGCTGCTTTCAGAGGTCTTTTCGGGGATGGGATCCGCGATCATCATTGCCTCGGGGATCGCCCTGGAACTGGTGCGGTCTCTCAACCGGGCAGTAAGTGCTCCGGGAACCAGCCTGTGGGGAGTTGTGGTCTTCATCCTGGTAGTCATCGCCTTGATCCTTGTTGTGATCTACATGCAAATGGGGCGGAGAAACATAGCGGTGATGTATCCGGGGCGAAGGGTAGGATTTAGGGCTTCACAACCGTTAAAATCTGATCTGCCGCTGATGGCCGGGATGGCGGGCATCTTTCCAGTTTTGACTGTACAGGGGCTGCTGACCCTGCCGATTTTTGTCACGGTTCCACTGCTTTGCTCCGGCAATCCGAGTTTACAGGCCTTCGCTGCCGGCCTGGGTGACTTTCTTAGCACGGCGAATCCAGGCTACTGGCTGGTCTTTTTGCTCCTGCTGATCCCCTTCACTTTTTTTTATACGAACGTGTATTTTTCTAGCCAGAATTATGGCGAGAACCTGAAGCGCTTGGGCGCTCAGCTTCCCGGCGTCAATCGAGGCCAGTCCACAGAAAAATACCTGGAAAGGGTTGTCAGGAGGATCACCATCCCCTATGCGGTCATGCTGGTGGTGGTCGTCATCCTGCCTGTCCTGCTGATCCGCTTCTTCAACCTGGATATCTCCCCGCTGCTGGGGATTTCGATTTTCATCTTTGTGCAAACTGCCCGCGATATCATTACCATTCTGGATACACAAATCAAGCTGGCTGGATATCAGGATAGTTTCCTATCCAGGTAACTATTGGGTGGGAAAGGCAGCCATCACAGCGAGAGTCGGTCTGTGAAAAGGCGCCGGAGTATGCTACACTGATGATGATATTTTGATACCGTGAAGGATGTGTGAAATTTATGTCAGCAGAAATTATTGCAGCAGAAGACGATCTGGTCAAGTGCTCACAGTGTGCCAAGCCGGTCTGGGTGCGCCGGGACAGGTTGGAAAAACATATTGCCAGGGCTCATTCTCCGACCGCAGCGCCAAAGAAAAGCTTTACCACCTACACCGCAAAAATAGCCAGCACCTTCCCACCCAAAGTCAGCCCTTCCGCTGCGCTGCCAGGTTCCAGACCGGGAACCATCATGCTGACCTCACGAAGAGGCCGCCGGGCGGGAGCAGGATGCTGCGCCGAATGTGGTCTGGAAGCCCTCAATATCTGGCATTACAGCGAGAGCAACCAGGGACCGGTGGAACTTTGCGCAGATTGTAGAGACAAGGTGTTTGCGCGTTCGTTTGCTTAACCCCCCGCTCTTTCAACCCAATTCCATCTTCCATATCCTTCCATCCTGTTCAGGTTTGGCGAGCGCTGGCGATTGACAGCCTGGCCCACACCCTGTTCAAGGTCATGCCCAGGAGGGCAGCAGGATGATCTCTGAAGAGTCTGCTGAAAAAGCATCCCAATCCGCCATCCTGCTGCGCTGTTTTGGCTATCTGCGCCCGCACTGGAAGCTTGTGACGGGTGTTTATGCCACCATGGTGTTGATCGATTTGATCGCGATGCTCAACCCGCAGGTGCTGCGCTGGACCATCGATAAGGGCATCGGGGTCGGCGATACCTCCATGCTCAGCCTGTCTGTCGCCGGGCTGCTGGCGCTGGTGTTGGTCAAGGGCGTGCTGACGTATTATGAAGGCCTGTGGACCGAAGTGGCTTCGCAAAATGTGGCCTATGACCTGCGTAACGCCCTGCAGCGCAAGATCACGGAACTGTCCTTTTCTTTTCACGATAAAGCCGAAGCTGGTGACCTGCTTTCGCGCGCCATACAGGATGTCGAGCGCATCCGCTTTTTAACCGGGCGGGCCGTTTTCCGAATCGTTGAGAGCATCTTCCTGATGGTGATTACTGCTGTTGTGATGGTCTGGATGAGCCCGCAGCTCGGCTTGTTGGTGATCATCTCCATGCCGCTGCTGATAGCTCGCTCGATAAGTTTTGGTCGGGTCTTCCGGCCTCTCTCCCTGGAGATTCAAAAGCAGCTCTCGGTACTGACCACGCGCGTGGAACAGAACCTGCGCGGGGTTCGTGTAGTGAAAACGTTCGCCCAGGAAGAAGCAGAAATTGCCCGCTTCGCCATCGAAAACCAAAAATGGTACGACCTATCGGCGCTCTCGGCCAGGCTGCAGTCTAATAATATGCCGCTGCTCAACCTGATCGCCGATATTACCAGTGTTGCCGTACTATTGTACGGTGGAATATTGGTGATCAGGCATGCACTGACGCTGGGCGAGCTGGTGGCTTTCACCACCTACGTGGCGCAGATTGTGACGCCGGTGCGTTATCTGGGCATGGTTCTGCCGGCCATCACGATCGCTTCTGCCTCGGCGGAACGCGTGTTTGAGATCCTGGATACAGCCGCGCTGGTAGCAGACCAGCCAGGCGCACCAGCCCTGCAGTTGCAGCGCGGCGAAGTCCGTTTTGAAAATGTCTCCTTTGCCTATGGCCGGCAGGTGGGTGTTCTGAAAGATGTCAGCTTTGTGGCTGAGCCTCACCAGGTCGTTGCGCTGTTGGGGGCGACGGGCTCGGGCAAAACCAGCGTGGTGAACCTGATTCCACGTTTCTACAATCCCAGCGCGGGGCGCATCACCATCGATGGAACCGACATAGGCTCGGTGAGTTTAAACTCACTGCGCAGCCAGATTGGCATGGTGCTGCAGGAAACCACGCTCTTCGCGGCCTCGATTCGTGAGAATATTACTTTTGGCAAACCGGATGCTACCCAGGGTGAGATCGAAGCCGCGGCCAGGGATGCCCAGGCGCATGAGTTTATCATGCAGATGCCGGATGGCTATGCCACCGAAGTGGGCGAGCGCGGCAGAACGCTTTCTGGTGGGCAAAAACAGCGCATAGCCATTGCCAGGGCGTTGTTAACCGACCCGCGAATTTTGATCCTTGATGATGCCACCTCCAGTGTGGACAGCGAAACCGAGCATTTGATCCAGGTTGCCCTGGAGCGGGTCATGCATGGGCGTACGACCTTTGTGATCGCCCACCGGCTGAGCACAGTTCATTCGGCGGATGTGATTTTGGTGCTGGATAAGGGCCGAATCGCGGCGCGCGGCAGGCATGCTGAGCTGCTGCAATCTTCGCCGCTGTATGCCAGTATTTACCACCAGCAGCTTAAGCCGGACCGGGAGTAAGGAGACGCTATGGGTTTTGGCATCGGAGTTTCCAGTTCGGGAATGGGTCCGCGCGGGGCGATGGAAACCTTCGCGGAAGGTGAAGGCAAACGCGGGCAGGTCTTCAACCAGCGCGTGGTCAAGCGCATGCTGGTCTATGTGCGGCCTTTTTCCAAAATGATGGCGCTGGCTTTTGTCGCCATGCTGGCAGGCTCTGTCCTGACCTTGCTGGCTCCTTATCTTTTAAAGATCACGGTGGATACCTACATCATCCAGGGCGACCTGGCGGGGCTGGTGCGTATTTCTGCCTGGACGGCCGCTACCTTCGTCGGGCTGTATTTCGCCACATGGGCAGAACAATATTTGCTCTCGTTGGTTGGGCAGCGCATGCTTGCTAATATTCGCCGCGACCTGTTTTATCATCTCCAGGAGTTGTCGCTAAGCTACCATGACACGCATATCGTCGGCGTGACGGTCTCACGGGTGATGAATGACGTGGCTACCATCAATGACCTGCTTTCCCAGGGCATTATCACGCTGATCGGCGATATGTTCGTGTTGGTGGGCATCATCGTGGTCATGTTGACGATGGATCTGCGGCTTGCCCTGCTGACCTTTACGGTTTTACCGCTGATGCTGCTGGTAACGATCTGGTTCTCCCGACGCGCGCGGGTGGCCTTCCGCGAAACGCGCACCAGTGTTGCGAAAGTGGTCGGCGGGCTGGCTGAGGACATCGCCGGGGTGCGTGTGATCCAGGCCTTCGGGCAGGAAGACAGCTCTCAGGAGAACTTCAGCGCGGTCAACCAGGTCAACCGCAAGGCTATCATTGGGGCGATGACACTGTCCTTTATTTTTCTGCCCGCCATCGAATTTCTGGGCATCCTTGCGACAGCCATCGTGCTGTGGTTTGGTGGTCGCGCGGTCGTCAACGGCACGGTCACACTCGGTGTCATGGTGGCTTTTCTCTCGTATGTCACCCGCTTCTTTCAACCGGTGCAGGAACTGAGCCGCATGTTTACCACCCTGCAATCGGCCATGGCTGGCGGCGAACAGGTCGTAAATCTATTGGACACCGTTCCGGATGTGTTGGACCAGCCGGACGCAGTTGAATTGGGCGAAATCCTCGGGCGTGTGCAATTTGAGCATGTCTCCTTTCGCTACCGCCCTGAACTGCCGGAAGTCTTGCACGATGTCTGCCTGGATATCCAGCCTGGGCAGACGGTAGCCCTGGTGGGGCCGACCGGCGCGGGCAAGACCTCGATCGGTAACTTGATTGCCCGTTTTTATGATGCCAGTGAGGGGGCTGTACGGATTGACGGCAGCGACGTGCGCACGCTGAAACAGCGTCTTTTGCACCGCCAGATCGGTCTGGTGCCGCAGGATTCTTTCCTTTTTTCCGGCACGATCGCCGAAAATATCCGCTTTGGCCGTCCTGAAGCCAGTGATGATGAGGTGCAGCGCGCGGCAAGACTGGCGAATGCGCATGAGTTCATCATGGCAAAGCAGGATGGTTACCGGACACGTATTCAGGAAGGGGCTTCAAATCTCTCGGTGGGACAAAGGCAGTTGGTCTGTATCGCCCGGGCTCTTCTGACCGATCCGCGTATTTTGGTGATGGATGAGGCCACCTCGAATGTAGATAGTGTGACCGAGAGTCTGATTCAAGATGCGCTGCGAAAACTGCTGCATGACCGCACGGCTGTGGTGATTGCCCATCGCTTGAGCACGATCCGGGGCGCGGATTTGATCTGCGTGGTGCAGGATGGAAAAATCGTCGAGCAGGGCAAACATGAAGAGCTGCTGGCCCTTGCCGGGCTGTATGCCTCGCTTTACCAGCGTCAATTTGCGGAGTGAAAAGTGGAATTAGGTCGAATGAAATGATATTCTATTAAATGAAGAGACCCGCAAGGAGAAAGGCGGGTCCCTTCATTTATTATTGATTTGGCTGCTTGTCCGGGGAATTGCCGGACTGGTGGAACCCTACTGTTGGTAGGCTTTGATAACTGACTGGGCGCTGAAGATATTTTTGGGGGCGATGGATTGAAGTTGGGTCGATTCCTGGCTGGCAAGTGAGCGCATCGCTTCGGCGTTTTTCTGGGCAGTCGTCTCGCTTGATTCGGTTGCGGCTGATTCGCGGCTCTCGGTAACGGGTGAATCTACGCTGGCGGAGGCTGCGGGCGCACTGGCAGCCTTGGAAGTCCTGGCAGTGGCTTGCATGGCGAGCATATTGCTACTGCTGCTGACGGGGTTGATCATGAATTCTCCTGGTAAATATCGGAAGAAATGGTTTATTTCGCAATAAAATATTATCGGCAGGTTTTTGTAGAACTTGAGGGTCAGTTAAAGATTCATCGTGAAAAATCCTGCCATAAATTTCGCACTAGCGGTTTAACAGGATGGCAGGATAGGGAGGATGGAACAGATCAGGACATATCAGGTTTATCCTTCCCATCATGGATATGCTGACAAAGTTTTGTAATCGTTTCACGGGGTACGAGGCCAGATCTGCCCAGTAAAGATGGAAGTGGTGAATTAGCGAATCCCCCTTTGGGTGACCGACGCGCGACGAAGAATCGCGGCGTTAGCACAATGCCCATTAATAACAACCCTGACAATAAGGATGATTTAAGGCAGACGAAACTTGGAAACCTTACTGATTAAGTCAAGAAAGTCTCCCATATTGGAAGCTATGATGCCAAATGTTGGCCAAAAAAGGGTATTGAGAGTGCCTATAAATCGGATGAAATTCCAGGGCGAATCGGGGGCTTCTTTAATCTTGTCGTGATATTCCTTAAGTTGTGTAATGTGATCCAGGGTTTCTTTGCTTGGGATTTTTTCCTTATTTTCCATTTCGCGAATTTGATCCTGGATTCTTCCTAATTTTTCCCATTTGGCACGCACGATGATGCTTTTTAAGATATACCGATTGGTGAAGTAGAGCGCGATTGTGCTCAGCCACATTAATACAACCATTCCGGCAACGCTGGGGAAAGGCAGCACATGGGTACTCGCAAAAATAATGCTGGCCGATGCAACCATGAGTGTCATGATGGAGATGGTGGTTTGCAATTGAGCTGCAAGTTCGGGGATAATCGCCGTGCTGCACGGGTCAAGTTCGAACAAATCATATTGATAGTTCTTTAGCTCTGAAATGGCCCAGCTCAGATAGGCGATATAAAAATAGACACAGAAGCCATGAAAAGCATGGAAAATCACGTTGGCGAGTATGAACCCCAGGCCAAATTTAAAAACCAGGCTGGGATCCAGGGCAATAAAGGCGGCGTGCGCCACCAGGCTAAAAATAAGCCCAAACCAGAACTGTCTGCGTACAGAAAAGATCGTGGTCATGGATCGAACCAAGCGCTGTTGATCTTGTTCTTTTACCAGCGCACCGAGCAAATTGTCTCGGATCATTTGTAAGAAACTGCCTATTTGAAATTCGATCACAACGCACAGAATGTAAATATAGATTGTTCCAAGCAAGAAAATCGATAATATTTGTTGGTTAACCTGTGGCGGACCAAACAATTTATTTCCCGCCAGCCCGACCAACAAGAGCAGCGCAAAAAAAACTGCCAGCACCAGGCTAAATATTATTTTATTGACAGGTGAGTCATGTCTGCGTGGAAAAAACCTGTTTGCAAGCTGCTGAACGATGGTGTGATTGAAGCTTTGAAACTGGCCCTGAGAAATTGCCGTTTTAATATGACTCATATTGATCATAGGGAATCTCCTGTCTGGCTCATATGCTGTCCAATATGTTTGGAGCGCGATATTCGTTTTTTCCAAACATCCAACCATAAAACCTGAATGGCGAAAATTACAAAATAATAACTGATGTAGCCCACATTGTGAGCGCCATAGCGTTTATACGATTCTATAATAACCTGCTTATTTTGGCGCATAAAGTGCTGAAGCGTTTTCAAAAAAGCCATTAAAAGATTGGACTGATGGATTATATCCAGAACCGTTGGAATATTATTTTCTTGCCAGGCGGTTTTGAAAGACACATACAAGGCCAAACGGTGCCGTGCCAGTTTTTCAACCGTCCAACCAAGCTCGCTGGGCGCATTTACCCAAATTTCGCGCAAAATGGTTTCAGCATCTGTGGGCTGCATACGCAGGTTGCCCTGAGAATCCCGCGCTGACCGGATATATGGGTTCTGATAAATAAATGTTTGCTCGTACGTCGTGCGCAGGATTTGCGTATCATGTAGCAACTCCTGCACTAAGGCAATGGAGGGTTGTTGATTTTCTGAGATTGCCAGAAATTTTTCTGCCAGCAGGCCCTGTTCAATGATTTGCACGTGCAGGATGCCCAAAACGCCGTCACGCGTATCTTCTTCAAAATCCTGAAGGTCATCAATGAACTGATCACACCAGCGCGATGAATTATGTCGTATGCCAAAGAAACGCGGTTCGTTGACCTGGTCGCTGACATAATTACGAATATCGAGAAATATAGTGGATTTCATGGTCGCCAGCTCAACATAACGACCATACCGGATTGTATTCAGGTTTTTTTGCTCAGCGCTATGTGCTTGCGCATACATACACTGTATCAGAATCTTAACGAGAAATTCGCAGTGTTGCAGCAAGATAGCATCATCTTCCTGCAAGTGTTGTTTGATTAAACTGGAAATCTTACGAAAAGTTTGTCCCATTCCCAGGGCGCTGACAATGGTCATATTGAGCCACTCGCGGCATAAGCTGTCATATTCATGCTTGAAAAACAGATGCTGGATGGTAAGCGGCTCGTTATCTGGAATTCCATAGAGTAGGGAAGGATTATCAAATAAACAAGGTAATTCGACGGCAATTTGTGGGTAAGGTACCATCATTGCTTGCATGCGAACAGACCACTTATTCATTGTATAGCGTAACGCGCCTGCGGTTCGCGGTTCGTCTTGCAAGGGGGTGCTCATTAAAAAGGCTGCCAGGCAACGTGATAACTGCTCATAAATATCAACAGTGTCCAGATTATACTTATCGACCGCGTCATCATGGGCAAACAGCACCATATATCCTGAAAACAAAGATACCTGATTTTCAATCAGGGTTTGTATCTTCCCAGGCAGTTGTTTGCCTGACGGAGGTTGGGCTGGCTTGCGGAGAACTCGCTCCAATAGCATCCATGTGCTTAGCCGACTACGCGCGTTAGGTGGCAAATGCTGTATGTATTGACAGACGAAATCAATCACCTCATGGAAATTAGATAGGGTCTTTCGGAAAAACGCCATTTATTGCGCCTTATTACTTTTCCAATAAAGAGTCAACTGCAAAAACAATTTTAAACAAAAAGGGCACAAAGATCACGCAGGAAATTCAAGGACGTATGAATAAATATTAAACTTTTACGCAAATTATCCTAAAGAGTAAAACTTAAGGTTCACTTCTTGGGCGCCATCTGTGGCTTAGCGAGAAAAGTGGCCATTTTGCAGCAGAGTCAATAAAAATTTTGCACAAATAGCAAGAATATGTTACCACAAAGGACGCCAATGGTTAAAACCTTAAAAAATCCTTTAACCGTTCAGGAAAGTAAGTCACTGAGAGATTCAGTTCAAGCTCTAAGACAAATCTAATCTGATCCTGGCAGATTGGCTGCATACTTGGATTTATGCCACCGATAAACGAAGGACTTCCCGAAAAACTGCTCCAAACCCTACCAGTATCCGCGGAAGATTCGGCACAAACACCGAAATCTGTCCACGATCTGGTAGTTGGATTGGTAACTCGCTTCCAAAAAATGGAAGAAGAAGTTGCTCGGCGGCTCCATGAGCAAATCAGCCGGTTTAACAGGATGATAGGATAGGGAGGATAGAACAGATCAGATCAGATCAGTACCAGCAAGGTTTATCCTTCCCATCCTGTATATCCTGATAAAGTTTTTTTTAAGAGGCAGAGCGCAAATGGGGCAGGAAAAACCATCCCATAAACGCGGTCTTTGCGTTTGGGGGATGGCAGGGAGGGGGTCTGTTTTTACCCGCTTGACAAATACTTAA
>CAIMZS010000548.1 GCA_903846015.1 uncultured Anaerolineae bacterium
ACGGAAGTTCGACTGGGTCTGCTGACCAACGGTGAGCAGTGGATGCTGGTGGATGCCCCACACGGGGAAACCAGCGGTTTCAGCACCTGGTACGCGGAACTGTGGTTTGATGAACAGATCACCTTGCGCGCCTTCAAGTCTTTGCTGGGCGTGCAGCGCTTCTTTGGTGTAGCGGCTGACCAGACTCTCGAAAGCCTGCTCGAAGCCAGTGCCAATGACCAGCAGGAGATCACCGACCAGCTTGGCTTGCAGGTGCGCCATGCCGTCGAGATCCTGATCCAGAAAATTGACCAGGCCGACCAGGACAGCGGCGGCAATCTGTTGGGGCGCAGCGGCGCGGCGCCCGTCCCGCCAGCGCTTTTGTATGAAGCCGCCCTGACCGTGATGATGCGCCTGGTCTTCATGCTTTCGGCGGAGGAGCGCAAACTGCTGCCGCTGGATGACAGCCTGTATGCCGAGAACTACGCCGTCTCAACCCTGTATGCGCAATTGAGCGTGACCGAAGAAGAAGTCCTCGAGCGCCGTTTCGATGCCTGGAGCCGCTTGCTGGCGGTCTTCCGCGCCGTCTACAGCGGTGTCTTTCATGATCGCCTCAACCTGCTGCCCTACGGCGGCAGCATGTTCGACCCGGATAAATATCCTTTCCTTGAAGGGCGTACCGTTGTAGGGGCGCAGCGCGCTGCGCCCCTACAACCACGACAAATCCCTCTGCCCGTCAACAACCGCACCGTGCTGCACCTGCTAAAAGCCCTGCAAATCCTGCAGGTCGAAGGCGAGGCGCGCCGCATCAGTTTCCGCGCACTGGACGTGGAGCAGATCGGGCATGTCTATGAAGGTCTGCTCGACCATATCGCCGTGCGCTCCACGGAACTGGTTCTGGGGCTGCGCGGCGCCAAACGCCAGGAGCCGGAGATCGCGCTTTCAGCCCTGGAAGCAGCTTCCCAAAAGAAAGAACCCGACTGGCTGGCCTGGTTGAAGACCGAAACCGGGCGCAGTGAAACCGCCCTGCGTAACGTCCTGGCGCAGGATATGCTCCAAAAAGATCCTGCGCAGTCCCAACGCCTGCGCGCCGCGCTTGGCAACGATGCTGCACTGTTTGCGCGCCTGGCACCCTTTGCGGGTCTGGTTCGCGCGGACGATTTTGACATTCCGGTCGTCATCCTGCCCGGCAGCGTGTATGTCACCTCCGGCACAACGCGGCGCGCCACCGGTACGCACTATACGCCGCGCAGTCTGACCGAGCCGGTGGTGCAGCACACGCTCGAACCATTGGTTTACGAAGGGCCCGCGGAAGGACTGCCGCGCGAACAATGGCGGTTGAAGAGCCCCGCCGAACTGCTGGCCCTGAAAATTTGTGACATGGCGATGGGCTCGGGCGGCTTCCTGGTGCAGGTCGTGCGCTACCTGGCCGAGCGACTCGTGGAAGCATGGGCGTTGTATGGGGAAGATCCACAGCCTGGCAGGGCCCCCCATCAGGCAGGAGCCCCTTACCCTGGCAATGCCCCTCACCCTGACCCTCTCCCAGGGGGAGAGGGAACTAAACCGGCGCTTTCTGCGGAAATGCTAGCGCGGGTGCGCGAACTGCGCCAAAAAGCGACCGACGCCGAGGTTTTATTGTGGAAACTACTGCGCAATCGCCAGCTTGCGGATTATAAATTTCGCCGCCAGCACCCGCTTGGCGGTTATATCCTCGATTTCTACTGTCATGAAGCCCACCTGGCGGTGGAACTGGATGGCTCAGTCCACATGGAAGCACAGCAGCACGAGCACGATGTCCAACGCACCCAGTTTCTCAACGAACAGGGCATCACGGTCATCCGCTTCTGGAATCATGAAGTATTAAATCAAACAAATGATGTTCTCCAGAAAATTCTCGCACAATTGCATATCCAACCCCCATCCAGCAGCAGCCAACTTCCTTCTCCTTCTGGTTTGCTTCCTTCTCCTTCTGGTTTGCTCCCTTCTCCTGTTGGGAGAAGGGCCGGGGATGAGGGCGAAGACCGCCTGATCTACGCCCGCCGCCTGGTGGCCGAGCGCTGCATTTACGGTGTCGACAAGAACCCGCTGGCCGTTGAGATTGCCAAGCTCTCGCTCTGGCTGGTGACGATGGCCAAAGACCTGCCCTTCAGCTTCCTCGACCATGCCCTCAAATGCGGCGACTCTCTGGTGGGCGCAAGCAAGGATGATTTTGAGCGTTGGGTACATGTGGTTAAAGATTCGACCATGTCGTTGTGGAAGGATGATATTCTCGGAAACTTGAGTGTAGCGCAGGAGAAACGCCGCGAACTGGAAGGTTTTGCAGTTCGAGATGCACAGGACTCGGCACGCAAGATGGAATTGCTCAAAGAAGCCGAAGCTGCGACGGCAAAAGTCTGGCGCGGGGCGGATTTGATCACTGGCGCAAAATTGCTGGGCTTGAAAGCACAGGAATTGGAAAGTATGCTGGAACAGTTGGCGATGTCTTTTGCGGGAGGCTGGTTATTTGGCGAGATCGATGCGGGGAAACACCCGGATGCCGCCAGGGCGCTGGCCGCTGCGCGGAAGGAACGCATCTTTCACTGGGAGTTTGCCTTCCCGGAAGTGTTCGAGAAGGGTGGTTTTAGCGCTTTTGTGGGCAATCCACCGTTTATTGGCGGGAGGAGGATTCGAGAAAGTCTAGGTGACTGCTATCGGAATTATCTCGACAATAATTTTGCCAGTTCAAGTGGCAATGCAGACTTGAGTTCCTTTTTCTTTTTGAATTGTTTTCTGAGAATTTGCTCAAAAGGAACACTCGGCCTTATCGCAACAAATACTATTGCGCAAGGTGATACACGACTAACTGGTTTGGAGACTATTTTGACACAAGGGGGTGTAATTTTTGCTGCCAAAAATAATTTACCTTGGCCAGGAACGGCAAATGTAGTAGTAAATATTGTTTATATTTGCAGAGGGTCGTTTAAACCGCCATTTGTCCTCGATGAACAAACTGTGCCATATATCTCGAGCCTACTGGATAGCAGCTTATCATTAGGAGAACCCTATAAACTGATTGCCAACCAAGAGAAAAGTTATCAAGGTTCCATCATTGTTGGAACAGGATTTATTCTTACCCATGAAGATGCAGAGAACCTAATAAAAATAAATCCCAAAAATCATAATGTCATATTTCCATTCTTAAATGGTGATGATTTGAATACTCACCCTGACCAATCTCCAAGTCGTTGGATTATTAATTTTTTTGATTGGTCTTTAGAAAAAGCAGAGTCTTATACTGAGCCGATGAAAATTGTTCGTGAAAAGGTTTATCCAGTTCGTGCTAAGGTAAACAGGGATGCCCATCGCAAATTCTGGTGGCATTATGGAGATAAACGGCCTGCTCTTTATCGAGCGATTTCCAATTTAGACAAGGTTCTTGTTACCGCCGTTGTTTCAAAATATGTAAATCTTGTGTTTGTACCTAGACAAATGGTATTTATGCATAAGTTATTCGTCTTTCCACTGTCATCTTACGGAAGTTTCGGATTACTTCAGTCATCATTTCATTCAGATTGGGCACGAAATTATGGTTCAACTATGGGAGTTACCACCATCAATTACTCATCAACCGATGTACTTGAAACCTTCCCCTTCCCCAAAAACCTAATTGGGCTGGAGCAAATCGGCGAAACATACCACGAAACCCGCCGCCAGATCATGCTTGCCCGCCAGGAAGGGCTCACCAAAACCTACAACCGCTTCCATGAGCCCAACGAGCATGCCAGCGATATTCAGCATTTACGCGAGTTGCATGTCCAGATGGATACCGCTGTTGCCACGGCCTATGGCTGGGAAGACCTGGCGCTG
>CAIMZS010000549.1 GCA_903846015.1 uncultured Anaerolineae bacterium
ACCGATCCAGGCGATGCAATGATGGTGCAGACCATTATTGGCATAGCACGCAACTTTGGTTTTGAGATCATTGCCGAAGGCGTGGAAGAAGAAGGACAGATTCTTGCTCTCATTGAGCTAGGATGTGAAATGTACCAAGGGTATTTCTTCAGCCCACCTGTTCCGCTTGACGAATTCGAGAAATTAATTTGCGAATGGCAGAATAACAGTTCAATTCCAAAAAGGTTTCAGCAATCCAAATCGGATCGCTAGTCAGAATGGCTTAACGAAATCGAATTTAACCGTCCGGTTTTCGGTTGTAATCTGTCATTCAGTGATTTATTTTTAGATTTGCTGAATGACTGGAATTGGCCGCGAGTTGCCCGGTCGCGGAAGTCAGCTAACGACTAATTCCAGTTAGTAAAAGATACCCCATAACTGGCCAAACCTTATGCATTGCTAATGCCAGCCTTAGTTGGTGGTCAATTAGCAAGCCATCAATGGGTGTTCTAATTTCCCAGGAAGATCTCAAGAAGGTCAAAAATGAAGTTAATTATATGTAACGGCTAGAATGCGTCGGTCGCAAGTGGGGGAGCAGAAGCTAAAGGAGTAATTGATGAGCTGGATTTTCATGAGTTTGCTGATAAGCTATTCTTGGCATAGGGCCACCTAGGCGGCAAAACAACGTACCAGCCAGAGCCAGTACGTTGCTTTGTTATTTCGATTTAAAACATTTAAGGTTGAGTTTTTTCAATCTCAAGTTTATACCTGTTAAAACACTCACCTGGTCGCATTCCAAAAAACTTAATTAGGATTCTATCACCTACTTTAGCATCTTTTCGATGCAATCCTTCCAGTAAGTAGTCACTTAAAAAAGCCGAAACTAACTCGTCAGTATCGGCTAGTTTTACTATCACCGTTTGTTGTTCACCATACGTCTTATTTTTCGAGCTACTAAATTCAACAATGGTTTCCATCAGCTTATCCACACGTTCCGAAGGAAATTCACGCTTTGTCCACATGGAGTCCGCCTGTAGTACTCTCAATGAATGCCGCTCTTTTTAACCTAAACTTTCGCTGGCGTTCGCTAGTTCAATAACACCAGTTTCTGGCAGCTCGTTAAATTTATCAACAATCATTGCCCCACCACCCGTCCCCGTCTGATACACCACGTCCGGCGTTGTATACCCCAACGATTGGTGCATCCTTTCCTCGTTGTAAAACAGGAAGTAGTGCGTCAACCCCAGTAATAAGTCAGGCATGTTTTCGTATCCCTTCAAATACACATCTTCATATTTCACCGTTCGCCACAGCCGCTCGACAAAAATATTGTCCAGTGCCCGACCGCGTCCATCCATGCTGATCGTGATACCATTCTTGATCAATACGCCCGTAAAACCATCGCTGGTAAACTGTGAGCCTTGGTCAGTATTAAAGATTTCCGGTACGCCGAAGTTCTTGATAGCTTCCTCCAGACAGTCCACACAAAATCCTGCATCCATTGTGTTCGACAACCGCCATGCCAGTACCTTACGGCTGTACCAGTCGATGATCGCAACCAGGTACACAAAGCCGTGTAGCAACCGAATATAGGTGATATCGGCACTCCATACCTGATTGGGTCGGATGATATCCAGGCC
>CAIMZS010000550.1 GCA_903846015.1 uncultured Anaerolineae bacterium
GAACATAAAATTACACTTTTTAACCGCGCAGCCGAAAGTATGCTGGGATTATCGCGTGATAGTGTGGTAGGGAAGTCATTGTTTGAAGCCCTGCCTTTCCTCAACCCGGTATTGGATACTGTTACATCTGATGTGATTGATCTTGGCGAAACAGTACGCGGACGTGAGTTATCGGCGCACACCAGTCAGCAGGCTGATCTGTTCTTGCGATTTTCGGCAGCTCCTTTGCGAGATGCCAATTTTGCAACTAAAGGGGCGGCTATCGTTCTGGAAAACCTGACCGAAACTCGTAAAGTGGAAGCTGAAAGGGAAGTAATCCGCCAGACTTTTGGTCGGGTGGTATCGCCCCGGGTGCGTGACCGGTTATTGGCTGATGCCAGTAACCTTCAGCTGCTTGGAACACGTAAAACCACGAGTGTGTTATTTGCTGATCTGAGCGGTTTCACCAGCTTTAGCGAAAAGACATCCCCCGAAATTGTTTTCAAAATATTGAATACTTATCTTGATATTGCAGCCCAGGTCATTCTTGAAAATGAAGGCACTCTGGATAAGTTTATGGGTGATGCGGTCATGGCAATGTGGAATTCACCAGACCCACAGCCTGACCATGCCAAACGTGCCTGCCGGGCGGCCTTGCAGATTGTGCAGCGCTCGCAGGAAAGCCATAAAAATTTTACCAATCCCGAGTACCACCTTACGTTTCGTGTGGGAGTTACTACTGGCCCGGCAATTGTTGGCAACGTTGGGACGCGGCAGCTTTTTAATTACACTGTCATTGGAGATACAGTCAACCTTGCACAGCGTTTACAGTCCAGCGCCCAACCTGGTCAGGTTTATGTTCTAAAAAACACCATTGAGTTGGTAAAGGATGGGTTTGTGGTGGAAGCCATACAACCACTGAATGTAAAAGGCCGGGCTCAGCCTGTTGAAGTTTATTTACTCAAGGGGGCCAGATGAAAAAACAATTTCATCGTGAGATTACAACCCGTGCGCTGGGCAGCTATTTTGCGGCGGAGACGCTTGAAAGTGTGATTGTTGCCAATCTGGGACAGGATGCTTTGCGATACCAGTTTGGTCATGATCATTTTCATTATGACAGTAATTCTTTTGTCGCCGGCAATGCCTATTGTGACAAACTGCGCCTGGCGATTGCAGCCGCTTTGCAGAAGGGACAGATCGGAGATGCTCGCGCAGATCTAGGCCGTCTTTCTCATACCGTACAGGATTTGTATGCCCACAGTAATTATGTGGCATTGTGGCGCCAGCTTTATCCCGATGCCGTTCCGGACGACATTGACCCGGAATTTGCGATTGTTTTGCAAGATGCACGCTTCCATTCGGGTAAACTCTATTATCCCTTGGAAGTCTTCTCATTTATTGATTCGATTAAACCGTATGTACTCCCACTGCTTCCGCGTGATTCGCATGCCTGGATGAATCTTGACGACCCGGGCCGGCCTGATTTTTCCCATGCTTTTGCCGCGGCGGTCAAGCGAACCAGGCTAGAATACCTGCGAATTGTTAAAAAATTATCTTCCGGGGCTGTTTCTGGTTTAACCGGTCTGACAGGTTGAACAGTCGATTTTACTATTTAATGAATAAGATGCACAAATAAATGCTCAATACCTTCATTTCATAAATACGAAAAGGTTATAATCACACCATGGACATGAAAACTCAACTCAATAATGCAGTAAAAGAATCGATGAAATCTGGTGATGAAGTGCGCAAGCGCACCATCCGGATGACGCTGGCCGCAATCAAGCAGGTTGAAGTGGATCGCCGTATCAGCCTTGATGATGCAGCCGTCATTTCAATTTTGCAAAAGGAGATTAAGCTGCGTAAGGAAGCGTTGGAAGAGGCTCAAAAAGCCAACCGGGCCGACCTGGCTGACGACGCGCAGGCTGAAATTGATGTTCTTTCCGTTTTTTTACCCAAAGGCTTCAGCGTGGAAGAGCTTCGCGCTCTGGTGCAGGAAACAATCGTTGAGACAGGCGCATCTGTCCCTGCCGACATGGGTAAGGTGATGAAAGCACTGCTGCCAAAAATTGCTGGCCGCGCTCCTGGCGACCAGGTCAGCGCGCAGGTTCGGGAGCTTCTGCAGAAATAATCA
>CAIMZS010000551.1 GCA_903846015.1 uncultured Anaerolineae bacterium
GTGTGTCGGTCAGTTACCAGAGCCTTGAGTCGCTCAGACCACTTTAATCCCGGCTAGGCAAAAGCTGGACGGCGCGGCATCCGAATACCGAGTAAAGCCTCCACGAGCCGGCCTTCAAGCAAGGCCAGTCCCTGCACTGACAGCAAGAAAAGGATTGCGAAAGGAATACCGATAATCAGGACAAACAGTCCAAGCGATAACGAAACCCCGGTCACAGCCCAGGTAAAATAGAAGATACCGGTAATGAACGTTATGAACGTGAACAAGAGCGCTCCCCAGGTACGCGGATCAACAAACACACCCAAGAATCGTCCAATCAATGAGCCTTTCTTAATATCTTGCTTCAATCCCGAAGATGTGCGCTTCTCAACCTCTCGGTAAGCGGAAGCTGTTTCTTCGGGCGTACCATACTCTTCAATGATTTTAATCAATGCATCTCCTTCTTTCTGCCCAGGATTTGACTCCAGGGCAATAGACAACGCAGCAGACAAATGCTCACTCGCATCGGCAAGCGCATCTTGCAACAAGGCAGGGTCACTTCCCATCATCTCAGTTTTCAATGCTTTCAGATATTCTTCAATTGAATTGAACATTTGGTTATCCTTTTAAAATCACATTTACAAATTCTTGAGTTTTATCCCAGATTTCCATCCATTCTTTCAAGGCATCACGCCCATCCGAAGTAATGGTGTAATACTTGCGAGGAGGCCCCGATACCGAAGGCTCTACCCGGCTGCTCAATAGACCATTTTCATCCAGTGATCGCAGCACCGGATATAAGGTTCCCTGTTTCATCAATGGCAATGATGGGCCATTATCTTCAAGCAGTTTGGCGATCTGGTATCCATACATGGGCACTCCGCTGTTTTTCAAAACAGTCAGCAGCACCAGGGAAGATATCCCTGCATTAAGTTCTTTTTGGAATTTTTTGGATTGTGGGCCGAGATCGTTCATAATCACTCCTTTCATCGCAGAGTAGTATCTACTTGATACTAGTACGATGTTTATCATAATACTAACCAGATAGTATGTCAAGACTCAAAACATCCTGAAAATAAAGCTAATTTGGCTAATCCGGAAATTCGAGTTCAAGATTTTAGGGGTTAAGATACGATCTTGTTTAAGATAAAATAATTCTAGATTTAGAAATAGCTTGACCCAGGAGAATATTGATGACACACAACCCAACCATTCAAGAAAACGGGTTACCTTCCACCTGTTCGGTTCATGCAGGCGAAACCCGCCCCAAACCCGGACATGCGCTGATTGACCCCATTTTTCAAACATCAACCTATACCTTCGATAACATGGCTGATGCAGTAACCTATCAGGAGGCTCACAACAAGGGCCATGTCGACGACCGCTTTGAATACGGGCGCTATGGCAATCCCACCGTGGCTGCATCCGAAGCGCGTCTGGCAGCACTCGAAAATGCCGAAACCGCCATCCAGGTGGCTTCAGGTATGGCAGCGCTGACATTTACATTTTTGAGTATGCTTCCATCTGGCAGCCACATCGTCATGACTGATGACAGTTATCGCCGAACACGCCAGTTTGTGGAGGAACATCTCAAAAAGTTTAACATCGGCTGCACTGTTGTTCCACTTGGCGATTTTGCCGCCCTTGAATCTGCCATTCGCCCTGAAACGCGAATCCTGTTTTCCGAGACACCCTCCAACCCTTATCTTTACATTCTGGATGTTGAACGTTTCGCCGAAGTAGGCCAGCGCCGCGGCATCCTTACCGTCATCGATGCCACCTTTTCCACTCCCATCAACTTGCGTCCTCTTGATTGGGGCATCGACATCATCACTCACTCTGCCACCAAATACCTGGGTGGGCATCATGACCTGTTGGCCGGATTTATCGCTGGAAAAGAGAAGGTTCTCAAACCCGTTCGCGATTACATCGGCATCCTGGGCGGCATCTCGGACCCCAACACGGCCTATTTGCTCCTGCGCGGAATGAAAACATTGGGACTTCGCATCCGGCAGCAAAATGCCAGCGGACAGGCAGTAGCTGAGTTCCTGGCATCTCACCCCGCAGTGGAACAAGTCTGGTATCCAGGTCTTAAAACGCATCCAGGGCATGAGATTGCTGCCCGGCAAATGAAAGGTTTCGGCGGGGTGCTTTCATTCACAATCAAAGGCGGTCGCCAGGAGACTTTTCGATTCATTGACGCCCTTCAGATCCCGCACATATCCCCATCCCTGGGAGGCACTGAAAGTCTGCTCTTGCATCCAGCTTCAATGGCGTATTCCGATCTGACCGCAGAACAATGCCTGCAGGTGGGCATTCCACAAAACCTGGTCCGGTTCTCTCTCGGCATTGAAGATCCCGAAGACCTGATAGCCGACCTTGCCCAAGCGTTAAATACTTAAGCTGGTTACAACTTTCGGTCTATGTTTTTCCTATACTTTTCCCAACCGCCACTCTAACGCCGAATAGCGGCGGGCGACCTTGTTATTATGAATTGCCATGCTGATGGCTTTACGGCTGCCGGTCAACACACACAAATTTCGAGCTCGCGTGATGGCGGTATAAAGCAGGTTTCGCTGTAACATCATAAAATGCTGGGGCACAATTGGCATCACCACCACTGGGAATTCCGAACCCTGGGCCTTATGCACAGAAATGGCATAGGCCAGGGTAAGTTCGTCAACCTCATTCCAATCGTACGTTACCAAACGGCCATCGTAGTCAACAGTTAACGCTTGTTCGGTATTATCAATGGCGCGGATAAACCCGATATCTCCATTAAATACATCCTTGTCATAATTGTTCAGGGTTTGCATGATCTTATCCCCGGTTCGAAAGGTAACCCCAAACAACTTGCGTTCAACTTTATCCCGTCCAGCCGGGTTTAGCTTTTCCTGCAAGCGTTCATTGATCATATTCACACCCGCCGGTCCGCGATAAACTGGCGCCAACACCTGAATATCGCGGAAAGCATCAAATCCAAATTTCTGAGGGATCCTTTCGGCTACCACTTCCACCACCCAATCAGCTGCCGAAGCAGCATCTTCTGCCGGAAAGAGAAAAAAATCGCCACTTTCCTTCGAAAATATGGGCATCGACCCCTGATTAATCAGGTGTGCGTTCGTGATAATCTCCGAGCCAGCCGACTGTCGGAAGATTTCTGTCAGCCGGACAACCGGCGCGAGACCGCTTGCAATGATATCGCGTAGAACATCGCCTGCGCCCACAGAAGGAAGCTGGTCCACGTCGCCGACAAACAAGATGTGAGTACCAGGTCGTAAGGCTTTCAGCAAGTGATTGGTCAGGAGCAGGTCAAGCATCGAAGCTTCATCCACCACGACGAAGTCAACATCCAGTGGGTTGTCTGCGTTGCGCTTAAAACCCAAAGTAGGCGAAGGTTCTAACAAACGGTGGATCGTTCGAGCCGAATGTCCAGTTGCTTCAAACAACCTTTTCGCCGCTCGTCCGGTGGGTGAGGCAAGCGCAAAGCGCTTGTGCTGCATTTCCAGGGTGGCGATAAGGGCCTTCAGACAGGTAGTTTTGCCAGTGCCAGGTCCGCCAGTAAGAATACAAACGGGGTGCGACAACGCTATCTGAACGGCAGCCTGCTGCTGCTCAGACAGGTTTGGCTCCGGGAAAGAGCCCTGGCTCGGGCTTACAGGCGCCCGGGCCAGGGCTCCCAACCGCTCGGCCACACCTTTTTCGCCAAAGTACAAAGGGGTCAAATATACAACAGGAACACCATCCAAACCACCCAACAGGTAGGGCGCTCGAGATTCTCCAATGGCAAGGGCCTTCCCCGGACCATCTTCATCGTGAAAAGGAACGATTTCAGGCCGAATACGCTCTTCACTGTGAAGGCGCTCCAACCCAGGGGAGATCAAATCCGACGATACTCCCAACAATTCTGTAGATCGACGAACAAGCAATTCTCGTGGGGCATAGACATGACCCTCATTGATGAGTTCATTGAGCGCAAACACGATTCCTGCCTCGATGCGCGCGGGATGCTCAAGAGTCAGCCCCAAAGATTGGGCGATTCGATCGGCAGTTTTGAAACCCACGCCATAGATATCGCGTTCAAGTTGATAGGGGTTTTTCTGAACGGTATCCAATGCCGCAGCCCCATAGGTTTTATATATCTTGACCGCCAGGTTGGTACTGACCCCATGCGCGTGCAAGAAAAGCATGATCGCCTTAACCTGTTTTTGTTCCTGCCACGCATCTGTAATTTTCACACTTCGATCTGGCCCGATACCAGAAACTTCCAGCAGGCGCTCGGGATGCTGCTCGATAACATCAAACGTCTCTTCTTTGAAGCGTTCGACAATCCGCTCCGCCATCCTGGGCCCAATCCCTTTGATAATGCCCGATCCGAGATAGCTCTCCATTCCCGCAGCGCTGGCAGGCAGAGCCTGTTCGCACACTTCAACTTTGAATTGGGTACCATGTTTTGAGTGGCTGTCCCACTGCCCCTTCAAGCGCAGGTGCTCGCCAGTAGAAAGCTCAGGCAGGTTGCCAACAACGGTTGTCAGGCCATCGATACTTAAACCCGGAATACGCAGTCCTCGTGATATTTCCGGGCGCAGACGCAAGACTGTATATCCATTTTCTGGATTGTAATAGGTAATACGCTCGACAGAACCAGAAAGGTTATCCATTTTTTCAGTACGGGAATAGGTACCTGTAAATCCTTCGAAAAATACCGGTATAATTTTCCGGTCTGAGCCGGGAAGAAGGTCATATTAGGTTAGCCCCGGCGATAGTGCCGGGGCTAACACGGGTTGCGGCATGGGGCTAAGGGCAGATTCTGCGAAGCAGACAACCTGGCAATCTTCACAGCTTACTCTTGCTCTAATCTGCGTAAATCTGCGTTTCAGACACGTAACTACCTGCTGGCTTCTTCCACCAGATACACAATCCCAACGTATTGTTTGCCGGTAACTGTGGACATGCCCATTTCACAGGTTATATTGGATGAATAATACCCATCCCAAGCGTGACTATTTACCTCGGCAGCCTCTTTTTCGGTGGCCGAGGCTGTCAATTCCGGGAAGAGCAAACCACGATCTCCCGCAAAGGCGCAGCAGCCAAGATCCAGGGGAATATTCGCAGCTTTGGCACATTGCCGGGCGATTGAAACCAATTTTCCATCCAGCCCGAGCTTGCGTGCCGAGCAATTCGGGTGAAGCATGACCATCTTTTCAACGGGATGCAAAATCAAACGCGGCAGTAATATATCGTGGATAAATTCAATGCTGTCGAGCAGGGTCATGCTTTCCCATTTCCCTTTATCATCGCCATCAAGCACAGCACCGCATGTTCGCAAGGTCTGCAAACAGGAAGTGGTGTCGATCACAATGGGGATTTTTCCCTGTTGTGACCATCCCCACATACTGGTCACTGTCTTATGAAGCGCAGCTTTGTAGGCCGTTTTATATCCTTTGGAACCGAAAGGCATTCCGCAGCAATGCCCCTCAACATCAGCGGGAATGGCCAGTTTGATTTGGGCTCGATTGGACACAGTGATCAGTGTTTCGGCAAGCGATTTTTTTTGATCGCCATCCGATGGTTTTGGCAAACCCAACTGGCGGGAAATGCAAGATGGGAAATATATAAAGCCCTGCTCTATGCTCTTATTTTGATAAACTCCTGATTTCTGATCAGGATGGGTGGAAGCAGGAAGCAGAGAGGCAGACGCGAGATTGCCCGGATTAGTCCTAAATACGAGCGATGACGGAACGTGAGGAATCGAATCATTCCATTTTGGCAGAGTGATACCGGTCATTTTCTCCGTCACAAGCGAGATTGACCTGACCCCTTTTACGTTAAACAATCTTTCGGCGGTATGGCCCAGGCGCACCCCCCAACCCAATCCTTTTTCAACCAGTGAAAAGTGATCGACGATCCACCGGGCAGGTTTCTCGTCTTTGACGGATTCTGCTCGCAGCTTCTTGATCAGATCGCCCGTGTTAATACTAACCGGGCAAGCCGTTGCACACAGGCCATCAACAGCACAGGTTTCAATACCAGCATAGCGGAAGTCATCCACCAACGCTGAAACCTCCTGCTTCGAGCCCACTGCGCGCAAGCGGGAAATCTCTCTTTGGACAACAATCCTTTGCCTGGGTGTCAGCGTCAATTGCCGGGATGGGCATTTCGGCTCACAAAAACCACATTCAATACATTTATCCACTTCCGGCCCAACCGGGGAGCTGGTTTTGAGGTTTTTGATATGGGCTTGCGGGTCAGAATTGATAAGCACACCCGGACTGAGGATACCGTCCGGATCAAAAAGCGACTTCAGGTCACGCATGATCGCATAGGCCTGTGCGCCCCATTCAGTTTCGACAAAAGGCGCCATGTTCCGCCCGGTGCCATGTTCAGCTTTCAAAGCGCCATCATATTTCCCGCTGACGATTTTCACAACTTCCTGGACAAAAGCATCAAAGTGTTGTAAGTCATCCGGGGTCTCAAATGCCTGGTTAACAAGAAAATGAAGATTGCCATCCTTGGCATGTCCAAAAATAACGCCTTCGGGGTAGCCATGCGCATCGAAAAGATGGCGCAGATCGGTTACTGCCCCAGCCAAATGCTGAAAAGGAAAAGCGACATCTTCATTCACCGAGGTAGTGCCAGGCGCGCGCATAGCCCCTACCGAGGCAATAATACCCTTTCGTGGCTTCCAGAGTGCCGCCTGGCGAACAGGATCATCCGTAAATTCAGCATCGTGCAGCAGACGCAAACCTTTCAAGACCCGCGCTGCCTCTTTTTCAAAATGCGCCATCGTATCTGCATCACCAGCCTGGTACTCCACCAGGATTGCAGCAGCGCCATCGGGCAGCCCAGACAGAACCTCCGGCGCTCCTGGAACGGACTGGACCGAACGAAGCGAGGCGCGATCCATAATCTCGGCCGCTCGAGCGCCCGAATCCCGCAATGGCGCGATGGCATTGGCCGCATCCTGGATATTCTTAAAGTACAGCTGGCCAGTATATTTGTGCGAGAAATCGGGTAGTGTGTGCAGCACAGCCTCTGCGATATAACCCAAAGTACCTTCAGAACCGATCATTAAATGGGTGAGAATATCGATGGGGGTATCAAAATCCAGAAAAGCATTAAGCGAATAACCATTATTATTTTTAGTGAGGTAGCGACGGCGTACTCGCTGGGCAAGCGTCTCACCTGGGCGCGAAGGATCGGCAGGCGTAGACAACAAGCGCTTTTTAAGATCCATTAATCCATCCACAATCTGCGGTGCACCAAGACGTAGCTGCTCAGAAGCATCAGCCGCCCCTGTATCCAGGCAAAAACCATTCGGCAAGACAATGGTCATGGAATGGATGGTGCGATAAGAGTTTTCAGTGACCCCACAGCACATACCGCTGGAATTATTAGCCAAAATTCCACCCATCATGGCAGCATCAATTGAAGCGGGATCAGGTCCAATCCGTCGATGAAGCGGTTTCAAAACATTGTTCAAAAATCCACCAACAATGCCTGGTTGAAAACGAATAAGATTGCCATCATTTTCCAAACGGTATTTGCTCCAATTTTTGGAAATATCCACCAGGAGACCTTCTGTGACAGCCTGTCCTGAAAGGCTGGTTCCGGCTGCGCGGAAGGTCAGGTCCCCATGACTCTGCCGGCTGAAACGAAACAATGCCTGAATCTCATCAATTGAATCCGGCCGTACCACAGCTTGTGGTACAAGCCTAAAATAGGATGCATCATTAGCATACGCAATCCTATCGATCAGACGGGTACGGATCTTGTGATCCGGAAGAACGTTGACGAGTTGTGAATGAAGGTCACCCATAGGTATCCCTGTTTCCGAGCGGGAGAATGGTTACAATAGAAAATAGGATGAACTAATCCTGATTTAAAACAGTCGCATGGCGTATCGGGTAGTGCTTCAAGGCAATTCCGGCATCTGGCAACTGATTGGGATTGCCATTAAACTTGAACTTCAATCTTATGGTACCCGGTTCTGCACGGGCACAGTCGAATGATCCGGGCGAATCCCAAAAGACCAATTCATGTCCGTGTACAGTGTTTCAGCTTTATAGACACGATCACTTATCCGGCTTAAATGGGTCGCAAGCTGCGGAGAAATTAAGGGGACGGTTTTGCGCTTGTAAAAATATTTGTAGAAAAGCGTGTTTGCACCTGTCTCATCGACAGCCCAGTTCAAATGGGCATAACGCGAAGCATCCAGTGGGCGCGTATACCCATACAGCGTTTTTTTCTGCTGAATACTGCAATAATGCTCGAAATAAGTCATAGCCAGTTCTCGAATAGTTCGATGAACCGGCTCCCGAAAACCCAGGTTAACATAATTTGACTTTGCAACCGCGCCCCAACAACCATCAACCTGGTAAAGTGCAAGCACGTGATCATCATCTTCGCCAGGATTCGGCACCAAATCCACTATCAATGGTCGATTACCCAGGCGCCACAGAGCAAGCGCAGCAAAAAGGCCTCCATCCAGGCAATGACTTTGCCCATCCAACATCACATTTA
>CAIMZS010000552.1 GCA_903846015.1 uncultured Anaerolineae bacterium
ATTCCCATTCTTATCATCCATGTGACCGACGGAAAGTTCGTCGATGTCAACGGAGCTTTCCATAATATGTCCGGCTACAGACGTGAAGAAGTCATCGGGGTTTCCGCATCTGAGTTGAATCAGTGGGTTATTCCGGATGACCTGCGCCGCCTGGAAATGACGCTGCGCGAGCAGGGTACCGTCCATGACTTTGAAACCAGGCTGCGCACAAAATCAGGCCTGATCCAGGATGTACTCATGTCAGCCGCGCCGATCATTGTGAGCGGCGAGCGCTACATCGTGATCCTGGCCTACGACATAACCGCGCGCAAGCAGCACGAAATCGAATTGCAAGCCATCGCCAGGTTGAGCGCGGCCTTGCGCACTGCGCCTTCGCGCACCGAGATGCTCCCTGCAATCGTTGATGAGTTAGTCGCCTTACTCAATTGCGAGACGGTCGCTATCGAGATCATTGATCCACAGACTGGAGACACTGTAACGGAAGCTGCCCATGGCATCTGGGCAGCGCTGACTGGCACACGCCAAAAAAGCGGCACTGGTATCAATACCATCATCAGCCAAACGCGGAAACCATATTCCACCAACGATTTTCAAAGCGATCCAAACTTTATTTATCCAGAATGGTTCAATGATATTCACGGCTGTATCGGCGCGCCGTTGATCGCCCAGGATCAACTGATTGGCTTTGCTTGGATGGGCCGGAAGTCGGGGATTGTTGAGGCCGAGGTTCGCTTGTTTACAGCTGTCGCCGATATTGCCGCCAACGCGCTTCACCGTGCGACTTTACATGAACAATCCAAAAAAGATGCTGCCGAACTTGTTCTGGCGTATGATTCGACACTGGAGGGCTGGGCGCACGCGTTGGAATTACGAGATCAGGAAACGGAAGGTCACACGCGCCGCGTGATGCAAATGACGGTTGAACTGGCGAAAGCCATGGGCGTTAACGAACACGAATTAGAAAATGTGCGCCGCGGCGCGCTGTTGCACGACATCGGTAAAATGGGGATTCCCGATTCAATCCTGCTCAAGCCAGGCACACTCAACGAGGCAGAATGGGAGATCATGCGCCGGCATCCCGAGTACGCCTATAATTTTTTGGTATCGATTGACTATTTGCGTCCTGTATTGGATATTCCTTATTGCCACCACGAGAAGTGGGATGGCAGCGGCTATCCGCGCGGTTTGAAAGGCGTGGAGATTCCGTTTGAAGCGCGAATCTTTGCGATTGTGGATGTGTGGGATGCGCTGCGTTCAGATCGCCCGTATCGCACAGCGTGGACGAATGAAAAAGTGCGCAAACACATCGTAGAACAGAGCGGCACGCATTTTGATCCGCAGGTTGTACAGGCATTTTTAGAGTTTCTGGAAAGAAATAACCAGAATAGTAATGATTGAAAAACAGGATGCCCTACTGTATCGGCAACCGACATTGGCGCGCCCCAACGCTGCAATAGATTCCTGGAACTCACCTGCTGCGGTTTGATAATACAAATCTTCACCATCCTCGCCAGTCACCCAAGCCAACTAAGGTAGAATAAACTCCATGTTTATGGGTTGGGATTTATTCCTTTACGGGCTGAGCTGGCTATATGCCATTTGCAACATGGTGCTGGCCGTTTTTGCCTTCAATATGTTTTTCATGCTGGCGCTGACCATCCGGTACTGGCGCGCCTCCGCCACTGCTCTAGCGCCGCTGGCCGAGGCCGACTGGCCCAGTGTGCTGGTGCAACTGCCCGTCTTTAACGAACGCTATGTGGTCGAGCGGCTAATAGACGCCGCCGCGGCGCTTCACTATCCGAGCGACCGCCTAATCATCCAGGTGCTGGATGACTCAACGGACGACACGAGCACGCTTGCACAGGCGCGGGCAGCCTTTCACCGCGCCCACGGTCTCCGCATTGAATATAGCCACCGTGCCAAACGCAGCGGGTACAAAGCCGGCGCACTGGCAGACGGCATGGCAGCTGCTTCCGGTGAATTCATTGCCATCTTCGACGCCGACTTTGTGCCGTCACCCGATTTTTTGCGCCATCTTATCCCTGAATTTAGCGACCAGCCACGCCTGGGCATGCTGCAGGCGCGTTGGGGCCATCTGAATGCTGAGCAGAACCTGGTCACTCGCGCCATGATGCTGGCAGTTGACAGCTTCTTCGCCGTGGATCAGGTGGCGCGCAGTGGCGCCGGTCTTTTCATGAACTTCAATGGCAGCGCCTGCATCCTGCGGCGCACCTGCATTGAAGACGCCGGTGGCTGGCAGCATGATACCCTGGTCGAGGACATGGATCTCTCCTACCGGGCAGTGCTCAGAGACTGGCGCATTAAATACCGGTCGGACGTAGTGGTGCCGGGCGAACTGCCGGTCTCCATTATCACGCTTAAACAACAGCAATATCGTTGGGCTAAAGGCGCCACCCAGGTGGTGTACAAATTGGGCGGAAAGGTGATCCTCTCGCGCAAACCTTTGTCCCATAAAATCCTCGGGTTGGTGCACCTCTCAGGCTACTTGCCGCACCCCCTGATTGTGCTTTCGCTGGTTTTGAGCCTACCGGTTGTTTTGCTAAATGGACAAGCCCCCATCCATTGGGGGATAATGGGATTGGCAACTTTAGCCCCACCACTAGCGATCCTATGGGGGCAGCTGCTCCTGCGCCACAAACAGGGTATGAACTGGTTCTATTTACCCGTCATCTTCCTGATCGGGATCGGGTTGGCCGTTACCGATACCCGCGCCATTTGGGATGCCTTTTTTGTTCGCGCCAATGTCTTTGTGCGCACGCCCAAATTTGGCGCGGTTAACCATCGCGAGAGCCTGTATGCGCTGCCCGTCGACGCCAGCACATGGGTGGAGCTGGCACTCGCGCTGTATGGTTTCGCCACCAGCCTGCTCGCCATCCAGCGAGCACCTGCCCTGGTTGTGTTCATCCTGATCTATACCGCCGGTTTTGGTTTTACCGCCCTGACAGGCTTCTGGCAAAGCCGCGGTGTCCAAGCTGGACCGGCAGCCTGACAGCAAAAGGCTGCCCATTACTACAACTCTCATCTTCTTCTAATGGTTGAATTGTCAGAAAAGGATACAATACTGACATTAAAGGTAGTATTACTACTATTACCATATACCTTTCCTGATCAGTTTTTTACTAATCAACGAGGAGATAATCATGCCAAGTATGATAATTCAACATAAGGTTAAAGACTACGCAGAGTGGAAGAAAGTATTTGATTCTGCTAGTAGTTTACGCGCTTCCAGCGGTGAACTGTCAGCCCAGATTTTCCGCGATGCCAACGATCCCAACAGTATCACCACCATCAATAAGTGGACTTCACTTGAAAACGCTCAAAAATTCGCCCATTCGCCCGAATTGATGGCTGCGATGGAGAAAGCCGGTGTAGTCGGCGCACCCAATGTCCATTTCCTGAACGAAGCCTGAGCGTAAGCCAGGCTGACGGTGTTATGAACCGGCCCATCCTGTTTTCAGGGTAGGCCGGTTTTATTAATCCTGGCACCTATTTTCATCCTGCGCGTTCTCAAAACGCTTATGAAATAACCAGCGCCGGTCAACAGAACCAGCCATCCAAATTCAGATCTCAAATCAGGACTCAGGCTCCAGCTTTGCTCGATAAATCGCCGAGGATAAAAGCACATCCCACGCCGCCCTGTCCAACTCCGAAGACAAGGCCTGGTTGACGATCAACCAATCATCCACAGCCTGCTCCTGAGCGTATTTGTTAAAAAGATTGTAAATCGCGTAATAGGCGAAATTGATATTTTCAGGGAATGAAAGATCATCATCCTGCATCGCGGTGACCAGCTCGAGGTATCTTTTTGCGACAGACCCAGAATCCGATCCCTGGCGGGCCGAAGCTAGAGCATCAAACGGCAGCAGCTTATCCACCAGCTGACGAGTACCCACAACAGTTTCTACAAACTCGATCCGGTCATAAGTCTTTGTGAAGACATGCCATTTTTCCAGGGCGTGTTGACACAGCGTAAATTGGACCGAACGCCGCCGGTCAGGGCTAAGAGCAAAAAAATCATCCGCAAGTGATTTGAAGACTTCCATAAGGAGCGCTACCTTATCCGGACAAGCCGGCGTTTGCAACTGTTAAAAAGCTGGTTAGTTCTGGAGGCGAGCACCATCCACACCAGGAGAGCTGGCAGGTTATTCGGCGAGTTTGGCCGGTACGGGCTGCTCATGCTGCTGAGCTTTGGCTTCATCCTTGTCAGTGGCCTCTTTACCAATCTTATCAATGAAATTGGGGACCAGTCCTTCTGAAAAACCCGCGATGAAAGCCCAAACGATGGCCTTGGCTGCGTCCTGATTGGTGGCTGGATTTGCGCCATGCGCAAACAACTTGAATGAGTTGTAGCCTTGCGTCATAACCGGGCTGAATGCCGGAAAAAGAGTGCCCTGCAAGATGTTTGACATAAACAGCAGGTACAACGCAATCGCAAAAATACCTCCCACCACTGGCGAAATATAAATCTGGAAAGTGATCAGCTGCCTGTGAACCTGGTTCTCGCCTGAGATCACATCCAGTGAAAGATTCTGGAGCCGGCGATAGTTGTTAGCTACGCCGCCCGCGGTTCCAACCAAAAAAATAACCAGCTCCAACGAAAATGCGGGGGGATCGTTCAACTGGGTCGCCAGCAGTGTGGCGATAGTAAGTCCAAGCACGATGATGGCAACCGTAATCGAAAGATGCCTGGCTTGTTGTTTGATGGTATGCATAGCTGGATAGCCTCCAATATTAAAAAAGGGAGTGTATTCAAACAAGTGTATTTTATCCCCAAATCACCGGTGTATGTTGACCTTTTTAGTCTAGTTTGCAAATTGCACTTTTTAGTGCTTAATCTTTTCGGATTCGATTTGTATACGCGATTAATTGGGCACGTTTTCAACCCCGAGCCGCCCGGTGAAGCAATTTACCGATCTCCTAATCAGTGTGACCCGCTATCAACTTCAGCATTCTGGCGGTCATGGCCGGTTATTCGGTTTTAGACTTCACAGCTTTGCCTTTTCGAGTCACATTTGAGCATGGTTTTGCAGTGGCTTCCGTGTATGGCTGTTTCCTGGGTGCCACATACAAATTACCCTCCACCCTCAGACGCCTGGTGATGCGCTTGATGGACCAGGAAAACCCCCGCCAGCACCAGCAGGCCGCCAAACACTTGCCACAACGCGGGAATTTCGTGCAGGAATGGAATCGCCAGCAGGGTGGTCATGACTGGCTGCCCGAGCAGGGTCGGCGAGACAACCGACGCCGGCAGGTGGCCCAGCACATAGGTCAGCGCCATGTAACCGCAAATCTGCGAGAAAAGCGCCGCAGCCAGGAACACCAACCAGGTCTGGGTGGAATAACCCGTCAGGGGATTGCCGAATACCAGGTTAATGACGAGCAGCCCCAGCGCCGCCACACTGGTCGTCAGCCAGACATACGTCAGCGGGTCAAGGCGCTGGCGGCCGCGCTGTGTGGAAAGATAATATCCGGCGTAGAACACGCTTGAGAGCAGCGCCAACATATCGCCCATCCCATAAACCGGATGCAAGAGGGTATCAATCCCCACCACCAGCATCGCCCCGGCCAGGGTCAACCCCAGCCCGAGCCAGAAACGGCCTGTCAGCTTCTCACGAAAAACTACCAGGGCAAAAAAAGCCACCCATAGCGGCGAGGCATTTCCCAGCAACGTGGCAGTCCCGGCAGTGGTCAGGTTGACCGCCACAGAGTACGTTGCAAAATCCAGCGCAGAAAACAGGCCGCTGATCAGCGGGAATACCAGTCCCTGCCAGGGCAATTGGATCCGGTTACGCTGGATACGCACCAGGGCGAAAGGCGTCAGGATTACCGCCGCAAAACCCAGGCGGTAGAACGATGTGACCGGTCCAGGGGCATCCGCCCAGCGAATGAAAATTGCGGAAAACCCGAGACTAACGATCACAATTCCCAAAGCGAGGGAAGAAAGGATTTTATGGTTTGGTTTCATCATCAGGAAAGTGACTCGTTGGAATCCAGGGCTTTATTTGAACATCCAATTGGCAGCAAAGCAGCTGCCAGCGTGAGCAATCATTATAACTTTGGTGATTTTATTGACACAATACGCAGACCGGGCTGGAGAAATCCGCATCGTTATCATACTGGAACTGGTACCGGGACGCAGTCGAGGCGCCATTGACAGGCTTGCTCAACACTGGCCCGGCTGGCGGGGTGGTGTTCACTGTGAACGAACGGTAGACGCTCCACGCCCCCGCCGCGCTGCTAACGTTCACGGCGCGAACATGCCAATAATACAGGCCATCCGGTAGGGTCATGGCGGTGTAAGCCAGCACCCCGGCTGCTCCGGTAAAGGTTTGGGTTTTTATATTAAAGTTGCTGGTTTTAGAAATTTCAAGCTGGTAGATGTTCCCGTAAGCAACCGGCCACCAGGCCAGCTCTGGCGTGTTGTCATTGGTGACCAGGGCGTTACCGGGCGAGGCGAGCGTGGGTTTGCCAGGGACGGGCGGGTTGATGGTGACCTTGCGCGACAGGCTCCAGGCGCTCCAGTTGCCGTAGGCATCCCGGGCGCGCGCATGCCAGTAAAATGCGCCCAGCGGTATGGCGGGCGGGGTGAGCTTGAGAGTGGTCAACTCATTGGAGGTGTATGCCGGGCTGGAAAAATCGGGGTCGTCATCATATTCGAACTGATACCGGACAGCCGTGGCGCTTGTGCGCCATGAGAAGGACGGCGTTCCGACGATGACGGCAGAGTTGATCGGCAAATTCAAAACGGGCACTGCCGGCGGAGTCAGATCGATGATAAACGAGCGCGTGGCGCTCCACATACCCGCCAACCCCAGGCTGTTCAATGAATGCACATGCCAGTAATAAGTGCCGCTCGGCAGGGGGCCGGCCTGGTAACTCAGGACGCCCGGCCCGGCGTTGAATGGCTGCTGTTTGTTGGCAAAGCTGCTGCTGTTTGAAATCTCGATCTGGTAGGAGCTGGCGCCGGGGACCGATGACCAATTTAAAACCGGGAGCGGGTTACTGGATATGCTGGCGTTGGCTGGCGAACTCAAGACAGGCGCGGCTGACAGCGGCTGGCAGGTGTAAATACGGACATCATCAATAAACCAACCCAGGAAATAGCCTACCTTATCCGTACCCAGGCGCCAGCGGAAGGAAACACTCTTCCCGGCCAATGTCGCCAAATCCAGGCGGGTGGAAATGTAGCCGTGGCTATCGCCAACAAAAGCAGCCTGACCCCGCAGCGTATTTCCAAGACTAAACGGAGTAACCATGCCGTTGTAAGCATTGGTCTGCATGAGCGGTTTCGCGTCCTTCCATATTACGCCGTTATCGGTGCTGTATTCCAGCACTCCGCCGTCAAAATAGTAGCGAGTATTGTTATAGATGCCGTAGTCAAAACCAAAAGAGTGGGCGAAGTGCAGATAGGCCTTTGCGGGAATGATCATCGATTTCAATGAAACCGGACTATTGATATAAGATTCAGTGTCGTTCCCATACAGGAAAGCCTTTCCAGAATGTGCGTAAGTCCCGAAAGGCGAAGTAAAGCCCCAGTGGTAAGTATCCAATTTCCAGGTGTAGTCGTATTTTGGAACCTCAAAATCTTCCAGGAACGTATCCACTTTGTAAGTTGAAGCCAGATCGCAGAAGGGCGCATCCGTATTGAAGTTTGAACTGCTCTTGGGCTGAGAATTCATCGCCACGGCATCGCTGGCGCTGCGCACCTGCTGGCAGTCGATAAACGTGATGCCGTCCACACCAAGCAGGTTGAGACAGCCCTGATACAGCCCATAATATAGATCGCCATAATCGGAACCGGATGTCAGCAGGTTGGTCTGAACTTCGTAGTAGATATCCAGCGTTTTGGCAGCCCCGAGCGCGGAGACGGTCCTGCCATTAAACGTGCCGCCCTCCACCATCAAATATGCCGCCTTGTTATTCACGCCGCTGTTGGTATGCACGCCGCCGTTATCCTGCCAGCCGGTATAATACAGCGCGCTGTTGATGGCATCCGGGTCGAGGTAGGGAGCGGCAGACGGGTTGCTCATGCTGCGGATGGCGCCGCCGGGGGCATCTTCCCCCATCAGCCACTTGACGGACGGGGCGTCATTGCCCTGCCCATTGGATTGGTCATACAATTCGCCCCAGATGTCTGAAAAAGATTCATCGATGGCGCCGGATTGGTAGTAATAGAACAGACCTGATTCGTACTGCGTGACGCCATGCGCCAGTTCGTGACCCACCACGTCATCCGCCAGCGGGTAACCAGCCCCATACACCATTTGCGAGCCACTCCAGAAGGCGTTGGCAAATGGGCAGGGGTAGGCCGGATCGCAAAAATTGACGGTCGAAACGATGGTCATGCCATCACCGTTAATGCCGTCGCGCTTATCCTGGTTGTAAAGGAAAGTATCCATTCCGAGCGCATAGCGCTGGGCCGCATCGGCATCCGGGTTGACATTCCCCGTGCAGCCCGGCTGGGTCTGGTCGCACAGAAATACGCCGGGCAGGGTATTACCGCTGTTGGCGGTATACGTGCTGGAAAGCGGAACGAATGACCAATCCAGCCCCACTCCTTCATACGCGCCGATATCGCAGCGCGCGCCAACCGGGCGGAGCGTGCCTGACTGGTCCGTCCGCAGGCAGGCCGTTCCATCGCTTCCTGGCACAGCCGGATTGCCAGCGTCGATGGCCGGGCTGTCATTCTTCAATGCCAGGGTGTAGGTCGAACCGTCCTGAGCCAGCATCGGTGTCAGGCGCGGGTAAATTGGATCATCCCAGCTGCCAACCAGATCGGTGCTTGTTTGATGGAAGCGACTATTTGACCCTGTATTTGTATTGGTCAGGTTGTAGCCGCGGCTATCGATGGAACCCGCAAAGTCCGAACCCACATTGTCCGCCAAAATAGTGTTCTGGATGTAAATTACCCCACCCCAGCCGCTCCAACCATTAATTATACCGCCGCCATACTTTAACGATTGATTACGCGTGATTGTCGAATTATTGATGTTTACAATACCCCTTTCGATATAGATCCCGCCGCCATAATCACTGGCAGTATTTTCGCTTACGATGACGTTATTTAAATCCAATTTTCCGCCTTCTGATGAAATACCACCCCCGCGAGTACCAGTTGAATTGTTATGAATGGCGCTGTTTGAGATTATCAAATCGCCATAATTCGAAACTCCCTTGCCACCGTTGCAGATATTGAACCGGTCGACTACAGCTCGGATGTGATAATCCACGAAAACTATCAACGAGTGAGCGCGCTGCCCATCGATGGTGGAAGAACCCACCTGAGCCGAAAAAGAAGGGTTCCAGCCACCTGAGAGGTAGACATTCTTGCTGATCGTAACCACCGGCACCCAACTCGAACTGGTACCGGTGTAAGTCCCAACTGCCACCTTGATAATTTCATCGGCAGACGCTTTACCAATCGCGGCATTGATCGTCAGGCAAGCAGCCTCCGGCGCAGCGCAGGAATTGGCATCGCTGCCGGAATTCGAGACATATTTGTGGCCCGCATTTTCGAGATTGAAGCTGGCAGGTACAGCGCCGATCGCGGAAGCAGCAACCGAATATACCCCCGAGAGATCATTGGCGGTGAAATTTGCTGAAACGGCAATGCCGTTTATATCGGTAACTGCCGAAGTGGAGTTCGCGAGGTTGTCTGTAAAGATACCGCTTGGACCGCTGGGCGGAGCCGTAAACGTGACGGTCACACCTGAAACCGGGCTGCCGTTGCTGTCCGAAACTGCAACCGTGAGCGGTTTGGGAAATGTTAAGATTGGGCTGCTAAGCTGATCGCTGCCATCCTGGAGCGCGATGCTCGCAGCCGCGCCAGGGCTGGTAAATTCAAACGCTCCGATGTCACAGCCCGCGCCCTGAGGCCGGGCCACCCCGCGCTGATCAATCGCCAGACAGTTGGCCGGATTTGCCGCCCCTATCGCCACGCTTCCGGATAACAGTGGATGATAACCGCCAGATAATAATTGACCAAGTTTGGGATCAACATCAAGCTTGTCGGTAGGCAGCACAATGGTTCCGGTGCATGGACGGAGTCGATACTGAAAAACATTGAACCCCAGGGAATTGATTTCGGCAGCACAGCTCTGGGGCCCGTTTCCTGCCAGGATACTGCTTCCAATTTCAAGCAGCGTAAGGCTACCGTGGTTATCAATACCATAATCGGCACCACGATCATCAACAATAGTGGAATATTGAATGGTTATTTTCCCGCCGGAACTTCTTATATTGCCGCCTTCCTGATAAAAACCGCTAGTTCCACTGATCGTGCTATTTGAAAAATTAATATTTCCATAATAATTAAGAATGCCGGTAATGGAACTGTTTATAACAGCGGATCTGGCCAAACCCAGGGTGCTCATTTGGTTACAAATCCCATAAACATTTAACCGGAAAATAGTTTCCGAAACCTGCACAACCAGGTCAGCTCCTTCTATTAATAATCCGCAAGCGATGCCGCGCTGGATGATGAACCGTGACAAATTGACCGCCAGAGCGGGGGCAACGATTCGAACTCCCTCGCGGGAGTCGCCGCCGTCGATGGTCGAAACCCCGCTTTGCGCGCTGAAGGCATCGTCCCACCCGCCCGTGATCGTCACGCTCTTGTTAACCAGCACGACCTCCTCGCCCGTAGGGGTATACTTGCCAACCGCCACGTTGATGGTATTGCCGGAGGCCGCTCTGGCAATCGCCCCATTGATCGTCAGGCACGGCAGGGCCGGCTCGGCGCAGGAATTGGAATCGCTGCCGCGCGCTGCCACAAACCAATTGCCCGGGCCAAAGCTGGCTGCAGCGGCTAACGGCTTGTTGGCTGCCGCTTCCGTTTTCGGGCTGGCTGGATTCGGTTTTGCATCTTCCCAGACCGTATCAACCTGGTTGAAATTCAGCGCGATACTGCCGCGCCGCGCATCCACCAGCACAAGCTCATTGACCGGCGCCCGGCCATCCACTGGCGTAACTTCCATGCGCCACACCAGCGCCGGGGCGCTGCCATCCGGATGCAGCAGGCGCGCGTCATAGATCCACAGCGCCGGCGGGCTGGATTTTAATTTGGCCGGGTCCATCTGGTAACCTTTCGCCACAGAAGCCAGCGCGTTCTGGCTGGCCTGAGCGGCATCGATGACCGGGGTTGGGTCGAGCGCCAGGCCGGGCGACATTTCGCCGCTGATCGAGAGCATCCTGCCATCCGCGGCGTTAATCACCAGCTCACCCGCCATGACCGGGATCCCCTGGTAAATCTGCTGGTAGCGCGATACCTGGCGGCCGCCTTCGTCGCTGAAGTTTTCAAGCTTGAGTTGCTGGTAAACATCCGTCAAACCCAGGCGGGTCTTATAAGGCTCAATCATCGCCAGGGCGCTAACCACCGGCCTGGACGAGAGCGCCGCCTGAGGCGCCTGCGGATCAGCTCCGATAAAACTGAGCATGCCGGTTTCGGGATTGGTGCCAAAGCGCAGCCCGGCCTCAGTCTTTGGGGCTGGCGGTGGGGAATCCGCCCCCACGCTTTGAAAGCTTTGCGAGCACAGCGCTATGGCTACCAGAATGGAAACAAAATAATGGCTTGAAATAGAAATGTGTTTCATTTACGACTCCCTCTTTTGAAATCACGATCGTGCGGGGAAAATCCGCCCTTAATATTATAAAATCATTCTGAAGTGTGTCATGTGCTTTTTGTCACGAGTTAATCATGAACTCGGCGACAGGCTATGCCGGTTGTCAAACAAACCAGTTGTCGACCGCTCCCCCATTTGAAGATTATTTACAAAATCAACCCACGGGCGGATCTTGAGCGATTTTATCACCCCAACGCAGGCGCTTTTCGCCCATCTCTTCAAGCGTAACCTTGCGCATTTGACCAATCAGTTTCAGAGCATCTTCCTGGCTGACCCCGCGCCAACGCAGGAGGCCGTAAGTCACTGTCCCCGTGCGATGAATGCCCGCCGAGCAGTGGATCAACAGGGACGCGCCTTCGTCGAGCAGTTGGGATAAGTGCGGCAGCGCCTCGATCAGACGCTGATGAACTTCCCCAACCGGATAATCTCCGTTTGGAACCGGAACCCATACCCAGGTCAGTTCATGATTTTCAGCCATTCTGCAAATGTGCTGTGCGCCTTCTTTCTCTTTCAGCAGGGTTACAATGTGCGTACATCCCAGCTCGCGCAGCATGGGGAAATCCGCCCGGCGCGGGTAATGATTTAGCGCAATTCGCCCATTTCCAACGCTTACAAAATGGATCTCAGATATGTGCATACTTCCTTCAGAAAATAAACAGCATGGCCTCGGACGGCGGGAGGCATGTCAAGTTACCCCCTGATGTGCGCGGGATAATTGTTAATGATTATACATTTGATCGGGATGGAAAGGGAAATGAGCAGGATAAAACCAGCACCTCCGCCCTAAGTCTGTCTGAAAGCCGGGAGGGTAACACGCTGGCGCAGAAATTAGCGTGTCGATCTATCGATGCCCTCATAAAATCCGTGTGAAACGCAGCAGAAGTGTTTCACGGCTCTCACACCAAACCTGTCAAAAGTGGAGAGGGTTAACAAGGGAGAGGCTTACTCTTTACGAATAACGACATTGTGGGTACAATCATGAGTAAGTAAGCTATGGTCAAATGACGAAATTAGATTGCTTGCTTACGCTAAAATCCACAAACGGACGGCTGATCCCAGTACTTAAGTACCCCCATAGGTGGTGTTACAAAGTCAATTTCAGCCAAATAAGCCGTATATGTGCGGGTGTAGTTCAGTGGTAGAACGCTTGCTTCCCAAGCAAGATATCGAGGGTCCGAATCCCTTCACCCGCTCCATGACTACCTGTGACTGAAATTTGTGTTTTTCGCTTGTTTCAGCCACATATAGACAGTACCAGAGTACTATTTTTTAGCCGTCTTTTTGTGGTTTTCAGGTAAGTAAGTTATCGTGAAGTGACCGAAGTAGAACGCTTACCTACTTGCAATTGTACACACATTTTCACCCAAAGTAAAGCGGATAAGCAATCCGCCTTTTTGCGTTTCTGCGATGTGTTATGAAGTCTATATATCGCCTGTGACGTAGAAACGCCTGAAATGTGCCGTTTTTGGCTTGCATGGCTGGAGTGAATTTGCCCATTCACTTTTGGAGCGTGTTCATCAAGGTGTATGTATGTACAGAGCATCATCCGGGTATAATATGCCTATGAAATAATGGCTGGTCAATCCGGGGTGCCACTAATCGTGCAATTTTTGGGAGGGTTATTATGGATGATTTAATTCAGCAGGGTGTA
>CAIMZS010000553.1 GCA_903846015.1 uncultured Anaerolineae bacterium
CAATTGGTTACATCAGCGATTTTCTGGCTTAACTCAGCGATTGCCTCGGCCTGTTTAGCCGCATCAACGGGTTTAGCAGCCCAATCAAACAAGTCCAGTAAATTGGTTTCGGCTTTTGGCAAACTATTCCGAAGTGTTGTATAAGCTTCCAAGCGCTGCCAATGTTTGAGCGAAACAGTGTTGAGATCAAAGCCATCAAAATCACTGGCGTGGGTTTGCCAATACGTCACCTCATCGACACTTAAGTTAAAGCCGTTGATCAGTAAGGCGGCTTTGGTTAACTTTGTAAAAACCTCTGGTTCTGACGCGTTCGTAAAATCAGGTAATAAAGCCGACGTTGGGATGGCGGTTTTAGAAAAGGTTGCCGTTTTCCATTGCAGTTGGTTTGGAGATTGGCCGGTTACTTCCAGCCAATATAATTTCCCGCTTTTTAATTTTTTCGATGTTGGATCAGTTGACCAGATGTTAGAGGGGTCTTCCTGTTGGTACTTAAACTCAATTAACTCGCCATCCAGTGTCAGGGGTGAAGGCTGGATTTCACTTTTTGCCACAAATATATAAGCTTCATCAGTGGGTGGAATCAAATAGCCTTTCCAGACTGTTGAGCTATCTACTGCTTGCTCTTTAACGCCCTCCATTACGCTTATGGCAGATTGTTTAGTTGTCCCCACCGTTAATAAATCGGATAACAGTGCATCCGTTATTTCCGTTGCCAAGCTGGTCGCGCCTGCTAAAGTATCGACGATGAATCGATGCGCCAATTGCTGACGTAGGAACGGTAGAAAATATTGTAAGAAGAAAAATCGCTTTTCAGGCGCCGTATTACCATCGGGTGGTAATACATCCCCTGCCAGAAGCTTAGTTTTGGCATCGTCTCTTTCTTGTTCAGAAAAAACACCTAACAGGGCATCATTAAAGATATTTTTGGGTTGTTTGCCCACACGGTCGATCGCTTTTGCCCAGCCTGGATCGCTGGAAAGCGCTTTAGCTTGCGCCTGTTCCTCTGGCGTTAAAATGCCTGTGACTTGAAGTCCGGCACTAGGAGGTGTTGCATCTTTCTGGTTACTGTATTTAAGTTTTTTGGCTAACGTTATTTCAGATTCTGAAATAGTGATGGTGAGGTTCAAAGGCGCATTTGTAGAATAAATCGTGGTGCCTTCCAACAATCCGATAATTTGTTCCACGACTGATGCTTCAAACAATAAACCAGCTGTGGTACGGACTAATTCAGTCGTTGCATCATCTTTCTTATCTTCAGGTATATCTTTATGATTACGATCAATACCGTTCAGGCCTTCGTAAAGGGTCTTGGTAATTTGTAGGATTGATCGCTTAGAAGGCGCTAATGGCCGCAGTTTGTCATCCTGACCGCAGATAATGTAGTCGAGTTGCCGGAAGGTGAAGCCCGAATCCTCCATCTTCCCCCAAGTCTCTATCAGGGATAGTAAATTCCAGGCGCTTTGGAACGGGGTACCAAACACAGCACTAAATAACGCTATGACCTCAGGCAAATCTGGCACTTTGACGTGCAATACCTTTGCCAGCAGGCTATAGCGATAGATTACGGAGACATTGGGCAGGGTTAGCGCATCAGTCAAAGGTGGGATAACTTTGTCCTTGATCGCGGTAATGTCGTCAGCTTTCAGCTTCAACGAAGCCATCAACACCGGCAGGTGATCCGTAATCTTGTCAGTCCCAGTCAGGTAATTGCCATGTGCATCCGCCTTGAATACCTTATCAATCCCCAAGAGGTTATGGGTAAGAAATAGCTGCGTATAAAGGGATTTACCACCCATCGTGCTAATGTCAGCCCAGAATGCAAAAATCCTAATGAGTGGCAACCCAGTTAAGTCGAGTAGTTTTTTTACCGCCACCAGTTGATGTAAAAATTCAGGCGAAATCGTAGCATTAATTGGTAATAAATCGGGGCAATCACCCTTATCTACCGGAACATCAACAGGTGGTTTATTGTCCTGCCCGCACCCATCACTGTTGTCATCGGTGGCGGGACAGGTATCGACAAAGACATCGAAATTAATAAATTCGCAGATTTCACCACCTGCGCCATTGCCGCCACCAGGTGTTCCGCCAGCTCCCCCATTGTTGGCTGATTCTATGATCAAGCCGATTAATGCCTTGTCGGTTTCGTCGATGGTCCAACCTAATTTGTGCCAGAGGCGGATAAAGCGGTGGATGCGATCATATTCATCAACAGTTACGGGAGTTCCATCCAAATGAGTTAACCGTGTGTTTTCAAGGTTACAAGTATCCTGTCCTGGTGGAAGCCAGCGTATTGATGCACGAATTACACTTAATCCTTTGTCGTCAATAATGACTGGGAAAAGTATACCGGTAACTTGAATTGATAGTGTTTCACCGCCAAACTTATCAATAAATGGCTTACCATCAACCCCAATGACCTGTAGGTCGAAAGTAACATGACCAATAGTTTCGCCAGTCTTATCATCCAAAATAGTTCCGTCTTTTAGAAATGTCCCGATCCGCGTATTGTCATTTTTAAATACTCCTCCTTCAATGGGTATTCCAGATTCCGTTGACAGTGAATTAACTTCTAAGAAAAGTGGAACAATCACAAGAACCGGCCTTTCACCCGATTCCAGCACAATCAACTGACCGATTCGATCAAAATAGCAATACACCCAGTTTTGCAGGTCTTTGCTATTTATTTCAGGACAGTGCTGATGTTGTTTCTTACAAAGGTCTGCTTCAGGATGAAGCAGGGATTGCAGGTCTGGAAATAATGCCTGCGGGTTTTCCAGAAACTTAAGCAGTTTGGCGAAACGCACTGCTGGAGCTTTGTCCTTATCAGCAGGATCGACAAACGTTTGAAGAAACCGATAACTAAAACGGATGCTCTCCAGTATCGTCAAGGCCTTGCCTTGAGGAAAGTTAGGATTGATAAAGCGGGCTTTGAGTAATTCGACGAGATCGGTGTACTGGATACCGGTGCGCGGCAAGAATTGTTTTTTGACAAAGGTCAAGCCGAGCTTTTTGCCCTCGTCTATGTTGCGCATGTCATCTTCCGTGACATAGTTGTAGTATTCATGAACGGGCTTGACCCCGATTTTCTCACGATATTCATCAACCGTATGAATCTTCTTCAGTGTAGTGTCGAAATAACTTTTCGGCCAGAACGCCTCTTTGGTCAGAATGATGTATTCCTCTTGCGTTAAGCCGAGAAATTCAGCATCGACAGCCCGATCTTGAATAACGCCATGCAGTCTTTTTATCTCCTGCAAGTCGGCTGGTGGCAGTTGTGTATTTGGACACGTTTCGTGAGCGGTGCGATAAGTATCCAACAGCTCATACCGGCTGGTACCCAAATAATTCAGGAAGATACGAATAGCATCAATGGGCTGATGGTAGGGCAGTGTAAACGGATAAACGGCGCTTTTAAGAATACAATACGCCTGGTAATTGGTGTGTTGAGGCTGAGCCAACAATTCGCTGGTGGTTTCGTCTTCGACATTAAACGCATCCAACGTTGTCTGCTTTGGTTTTGTTGTACTTGCCGAGTAATCGTCGCGGTGTACCACAAAACTTTCCATAACCTCATTGACCAAGTCGATGTAGGGCAGGACGGTAAAAGTGTTTTCGCAGGTCAGTTCCAGACAACCTAAATCAGGTCGGCGGCGAAATAGCTTTTGTAATGGCGTGCCCTCAATGCCCTTTTGGTTGGTGTTCGGCTTAGTAGGATCAAGATTATTGTTACGCAAATACTGCAACAGCTCGACGAAATATGACGCTGGGCTATAGACAGACTGACATTCGTTGCACTCGCAATAGTCGGTGTTGCCAAACAAAGTCTCCAAATTTGGCAAAACCGGTTGTGTTTTGGCAGGAGCAGGAGCAGGAGCTGGTGCATCAGCTCCTGCGGCATCAGCCGCCATCATTAGCATTGGTCCATCACCGACCGGAACCGCAATGTCTAGTTGTGGTGTGAGTTCCAGCACCTTAGTTAGTGAATTTTGGAGCATGCTCTTGCGAGCTTCCATCGACTGCCCACCATCAATAATGGCAAGACCCGTGCCGCGCACCGATTCCTGGATTGTCATCAACGCTTGTTCATTGCGGATGCGGTTATTGGTGGCATTGTAGTGGATCTCCTTTGCAACTTGTTCTCCGCCTAGCTTTTCACTATAGGCTCTGATAAATGTCGATTCCGGAAACTCGCCAATGTTGAAAGCAGAGGTTAGATTTGCGTTCATCAATACCGGAACAGCCTCTGGCACGGGGCTGATTGCTTGCACCCTTTGCAATGTTTTCAGGTGATCGACTACATCGGCACGTTGTTCTTCGGCAATATTGTTGAACGCATCAGAATTGTTCAGTGCTGTGTAGATGGAAGTCGTGCGGATATTGAATGTAGGCTGGTTATCCAGAAATTGAGTGATGCCAGTAAGCACTTTGTCATCGGGAATGGTAATTTCGGTGTCCAGCACCATGCGCTGCAATACGGCGGAGGTTTCCGTTGTAAACAACTTTTGGCGCAAGCCAACAGCAGACGCTTTTGCCTGGTCGTGCGCAGGAGTACCCACTGCGGCAGCAGGATCCACCAACTTGGTAAGTCCTTCCACGTTGAAAGTAAGCGCCACGTCACGCAGGTTTGTCACGTCCGCACGATTAGCCAAGGTGGTGACCAGCGGAATATTATCGTTCGTCCAATCCGCCAATGAATGCGCTAGTGCCACAGTTTTTAGTGTTTTTGCGGGAAGTAGTTTATTATCCGTCAAATTAGCTAAAGCCAGTGCCCAGTCTCCATTTGCTTGTTGCAGTGCCAGATTCACCGCGTTTTGATCTGCTTTTTTAGGCAACACCGCCGCGAGGGTTTCGATTCTGGTTTTGACTGCCGGGGATAATTCCACTAGGGGTTGTAAGCTAAAATAGTCTGGTTTTTCCGAGGCCGTCTTGATGCTGTCTACGACATCTGTCGCCCAACCGCCTTTGAGATGCTCAAATTTACCATCCGGGGTCATATCCATGACAACGCAGAGCGGGTCAGGAGGAGTTCCTTTATCGTTACCAGGCCCCCATTCCCAGGCATACCAGCCAAGCCCCAATTCATCAGCGACTTTCAAGATGGTCTGGTAGTCGATTTCTCCCGCTGCACCGCAGACGCTTAGAGCTTGACCGTTTTCATCCTTGCCGGCGTAGCCGCCAAATTGGGAGAACTCGCCTACGATCAGGGGGAAATTGCGCTCAACTTCAGGTTGTAATTTCGATTGGATAAAGGCAGCGTCTGCGCCATTGGATTTGGGCCAATACAAGTGCACGGAAAAGATGAGGTTTTTGTCCGGGTCCGTTTCGATCAGCTTGTCGGCGCTGGCATCCAGGATGTCCAGATTTTTGCCCGAGTCGGAAGCATCGATGATCAGCGGCGTGTGTATGCCCGCATCGCGCATGCTTTTAATGGCTTTCTTGTAAGCAGGAATAAATTGAGCGGACTTGACCTTGTCATCACCGACCTCATTGCCGATATTGACCAACAAGTAGGCTTGATGTTTTTGTATCAGAGCGACAACTTCAGGCTTAACCCAATAATCAACCAATTCTTGAAGACGTTTCCAGTCACCCGTGGCATCGTGCAACTCGATCATTGGGATGAGCTGGTTTTTTCTGGCGTTGGTGATGAGCGCGTCGAGCGTGTCCAGGTCAGTTTGGGCGCCTGCGGCATCCAGATCTTTCGTGATCGCCCAAACGATCCTGACGGAGTTGGCTTGCGTTTTACGGATTTCCGGGAAATAGGCAGCACCGGTCGGATCGTCTTCATCCCATACCGACATTTTGTTGACCCCGCGCAGGAGTACTTTGTTACCGGTTGGGTCAAATAGCTGTCTGCCTTCTGTATAGAATGTGTCACGCATGATCAATCTCCCAATTATTATTTTGTAGAGCAAATGTAGGAGAGAACAACAAACCCCTATCAGTCAATGCTCGATATTTAACAAACTCCATAAGCGGTATTCAAGCAGCACGGTTCAGAGCGTCTCATTACAGTGTTTAACCCTTATTCCCAGTGCCAGCTTGTTGGAAATTTTGCATAGAAATCAAATAATTTGATTTACTTCAATTTGGCCTAATCCAACAGTGCCAATCGATTAAACAAATTCGTGTAAAACGTTTGTTGCCAAACCGTATTCTCAGGAAACATGGCAACATCCAGATGATCGCGGTCATGCAGGTATTGCCAATACCATTTACCAGGTTCGAAAGCAGTCATCGAATCATCAAACTCTCCGGCCACATCGTGATTGCCGGAAATGCGGGGATATTTTTGGGAATAACTGGGCACTGCGCCGTCGTTTTCCCGCCATTCTGAACGATTAAAGCCGGGATAAAATGGTTTGAAAAACGGATTAGAACCCATGTACTTGGATGACTCCC
>CAIMZS010000554.1 GCA_903846015.1 uncultured Anaerolineae bacterium
GCAATAATGCCCTCATCAAAATATCCACTGTCCATGCGGAACAGGATTTCCAAATCATCCGTTTTGATATTGGCAACGATTTCTTTGATCATTTCAGCTGCGCCATTGGCTGTATAAGTGTTACCGCTTCTCACAAACCCAGTGATGTAAGCCTTGAGTTCATCACAGAACGCAAACTGGATGTTGTAACACAGGTTGCCCAGCAGCAATTCTCATTATGATTTTTTGGATACAAACCTCTATGCAAATTGATGGAGTAATGCTAAGGTGGAGAGAAAATCTTGCCCTGCCTGCCATCAGCCGGGGACCACCAGAGGTGAATATGTACGAAGAATTGAGTCCGGAAAATTTGATAAGCTGCATCACGCAGAGTTTTAGGGAATTTCGCGATGTTCGTAAGGGGAAAAACACCAAATACGATATGGTAGATGCTGGAGTAGGCGCATTTTCGGTTTTCTTTACGCAAAGCCCATCTTTTCTGTCATCCCAAGAAGATATGAAAAGGACGAATGGGCGTTGCAATGCAGAAAGTCTGTTTGGTATGCACCAGATACCCTGTGACAATCAAATACGCTCGCTGCTGGATCCAGTGGCTCCATCGTCTGTATCGCCAGTGTTTCAAGAGATATTTGAACGGTTAGATCGGAGTGGGGTGCTGAATAACTTTCGTTCATACGCGAACAATCTGTTGGTTATTCTGGATGGAACGCAGTATTTTTCATCGCAAAAAATCCATTGTAAAAAGTGTAATAGCCGGGAGTTGAGCAATGGGAAGATCAACTACTTTCATAGTGTCCTGACGCCGGTAATTGCACAACCAGGGAATGAACATGTGATTCCGCTGGCCCCGGAATTCATTATCCCGCAGGATGGGAAAGAGAAACAAGATTGTGAAATCGAAGCCGCCAAGCGCTGGGTAGCGGAAAACGGGCACTATTTAGCCAAACACGGCGTCACCGTCATGGGAGACGACCTATTCAGCCGCCAACCCTTTGTCCAAGCCTTGAAAGACAAGAATTTGCGCTTCATATTGGTGTGTAAACCTGATTCGCATGTTGCTTTGTACGAAACGGTTGATTTCCTAGCCGCCAGTGGGGTGTTGGGGTACTATCAGAAGCGGCGTTGGAATGGCAAATATGGTGAAATCTACACCTATCGCTATGCCAACAAGCTGCCTTTGCGTGGTGATCAGGAAGCGATTGACGTCAATTGGTGCGAACTGACCGTCACTCACGAAGACACAGGCGAACAACTCTACAAAAACGCCTTCATCACCGATTTTCAAGTTCTTGAAACCACGGTCGAAGCGATTGTGCTGGATGGCCGCACACGTTGGAAAGTCGAAAACGAGAACAACAACGTTCTAAAAACCAAAGGTTATCACCTGGAACATAATTTCGGCCACGGCAGCCAGTATTTGGCTTCCCTATTGCTCAGTCTGAACCTGTTGGCCTTCCTTTTTCATACCGTGCTTGACCTGGCGGACAAAAAATACCGTCTGCTTCGTTCAGCTTTGCGCACGCGAAGAAAATTCTTCCAGCATATCGAAACATTGCTGTGTTATATCCAATTCTCCAGTTGGGATGAACTATTCTCTTTCATGTGTAAAGGTCTCCACCTGAACACCGAATGAACTGAGTTCTTGGCTTACTCAGTGTTCCACTGGCGACGACTAATAACTTTGGGCCGCCGCCGTTTTGTGATTCCCGCTTGGCCAAATTCGCATGACCGCATTGATGCTGAAAGTAAAAACTCCCGAGTCTTGGGGTTAAGCATACCCGTCTGCTGCTAATCAGATGTACCATGTCTTATTCATAATGAGAACTGCTGTCTGCCTTATTGGGTGATGCCCACTCCGCTCATTCCATAGATATCCTGGCTTATTCGAATATTATATTCAGATGCGTCCGAATGGGTAAAACCAGCGAATGAATTCGGTTTTATTTAGC
>CAIMZS010000555.1 GCA_903846015.1 uncultured Anaerolineae bacterium
TGACAAATGACAAAAAAATAATCCTTACAGGTGCCCTAATGCCAAACCGGCTCGCTAACGAAAACTCACCTTATCTAATACAACACGCCGAAAACCCCGTGGATTGGTATCCCTGGGGGGATGATGCCCTGACTCGATCACGACTCGAAAACAAGCCGATCTTTCTTTCGATCGGCTATGCCGCCTGTCATTGGTGCCATGTCATGGAACACGAATCCTTCGAAGACCCAGCCATCGCGGCGCTCATGAACGAAAACTTTATCTGCATCAAGGTGGATCGCGAAGAACGCCCGGATCTGGACAGTATCTACATGTCCGCCACCGTGTCGATGACCGGCGCGGGCGGATGGCCGATGTCGGTATTTTTAACCCCTGAGCTGCGCCCCTTTTATGCCGGCACCTACTTCCCGCCTGTCCCGCGCTTTAATATGCCATCCTTCCGTGACTTGCTGCTGGGCATCTCAAATGCCTGGCAAAAAGAACGCGCTGAGGTTTTAAATGTAGGTGCGCGAGTCACCGAATATATCCAACGCGCCAACAAATGGAATGCCACCGCGGCCTACCCGCTCACCCACCCACTGATCAATAACGCCGCCGACCAGCTTTACCAATCTTATGACTGGGGCTTTGGAGGCTGGGGCGAAGCGCCCAAATTTCCACAGCCGATGGCGATCGAATTCCTGTTGTGCCGGACCACTCAGGAAACCTCCAGCAAAGCCACTCAAATTCGCCAAAATTACCAAAAAACAGCCACACATGCCCTGCATGCCATGGCCCGTGGGGGTATGTACGATGTGGTGGGGGGCGGTTTCGCCCGCTACAGCGTGGACAATCTTTGGAAAACCCCACACTTTGAAAAAATGCTGTATGACAATGCCCAGCTTGCGCTGGTTTACCTGCATGGCTATCTCCTGACCGGCGAGCCAAAGTTTCGCCTCGTTTGCGAACAGACCCTCGACTTCCTCCTGCGTGAAATGAAACACCCCCAGGGCGGTTTTTTCAGCAGCTTGGACGCAGATTCGGAAGGCCAGGAAGGAAAATATTACGTTTGGAGTTATACCGAGATCGAAACGGCACTGGCTGGTGATTTTGAGTTTTTCAAAGCCGCCTACAACTTGACCGCCGAAGGGAACACCAACGCTCACGGATTGGAAGGCAAGCTCATTCTCCAACGCGCCCTGGACGATAACAGCCTGGCTGTCAGATTCAACAAAACCGCCGCGCAAGCCAGTATCCAGATTGAACGCTGCCATGCCCGCTTGTTCAAGCTCCGCAAGCTGCGCATCCGCCCCGGCACCGATGATAAGGTTCTGACCTGTTGGAATGCATTGGCGCTAACCGCCTTTGCCGAGGCAGCCCGCTACTTCGATCGGAGCGATTATCTGCGGGCGGCTGAGAATAACGCCAGCTTTCTTTTGAAAAATCTACTGGTTGAGGGCCGTCTGCTGCGCTCCTGGCGGGCCGGCGAAGCCAAACACAATGCCTACCTGGAAGATTATGCCAGCCTGGTATTGGCACTCATCGCCTTATACCAAACAGACGCAGACCCGCAATGGTACAGCAGCGCATTAAAATTAGCCGACGAAATGATGGCACACTTCAGCGCTCCGCAAGGTGGCTTTTTTGATATCCGCGATGACCATGAAACCCTGTTGATTCGCCCCAGGGATATTCAAGACAATGCCACGCCGTCCGGGAACGCGTTGGCAGCCAACGCCTGCCTTCAACTGGCCGCCTACGGGGACCGCCCGGATTGGCGCATATTTGCGGAAGATATGCTGGCAGTCAATCTTGAATCCATGCTGCGCCACCCAACCGCCTTTTCCAAATGGCTGCAGGCTGCCGACTTCGCGCTCGGCCCGACTCGGGAAGTGGCCATCCTTGGGGAGCGTGAACACCCTGACACACTGGCTTTGCTGAAAACCTTGTGGAAGCATTACCGCCCCCGCCAGGTGACTGCCATATCAGCCTTCCCTCCCGCCAGTGCATCTCCGGCTTTGCTCAAAGAACGAGCGCTTATCAATGGAAGATCTGCCGCCTATGTCTGCCAGGGTCTGGTATGCCAGCTGCCAGTCACATCCCCCCGCGATCTCGCCTCGCAATTGGAAACCATCCCAGTGGTTTAATCACAGATCAAGATGCCGGTTTCCGCGCGGAAATCGTTCCCTGGGTGAGCCTTCAAGCTGTCTGACAACATCATAATTAAACAGGTGACCTTTTTCATTTTCTTTTTTTACAAATTAATGCTACAGTAATATAATTATTTTGTCATGCGGTTCTGCCCCTTTTCAGATCAAACTCAAGGAGTCTCTCCTGTGATCACTGAATATTCCAAAGGAAAGCCATGCCTCACGATGTAGAAAGCGCTGTCCCCAAAAAGAGCAGCCGGTTCATATTAGCCCGGAATGAAATCTTTTTTAATGCGGCGCTGCCGGTTTTGGCGATGTTAATCGCATTGTTGGTTGGGGCAATTGTGTTACTTGTTCTCAGGGTAAACCCGTTCCAAGCCTATTCAGCAATCGTAATCGGTGTTTTTGGCAGTCTGGCCGGATTTACCCAGTCGTTGGTCAAAGCAACGCCGCTCTTGTTTGTTGGGTTGGGGATTTGCATCGCTTTTCGGGCCAGCGTCATTAACATCGGTGCCGAGGGGCAGATCATCCTGGGCGCACTTGGCGCCACGGCCTGGGCACTCGGGTTTCGCACCTGGCCTGGCTGGATCCTGGTTCCGACCACATTAATCGCCAGCTTTCTCTCCGGCGCATTCTGGGGATTTGTTCCGGGCCTGCTCAAAGCGCGTTTCCGTGTCAATGAAATCCTGACAACGGTGATGATGAATGCTATCGCCATCCAACTCATGAACATGCTGGTGCGCGGTCCACTCATCGATCAAGCCGGGGTCACAGCCGGCACCTACCTGGCACAATCCGAACGCCTGCCCGAAGCATCCTGGTTGCCGCGCCTGATCCCACAAACCTTGCTGACCAGCGGGGCGATCCTGGCAGTCGTTCTGGCCGTTGTTGTCTACATCTTCCTTTGGCGCACCACCATCGGTTTTCGCATCCGCATGGTGGGTCTCAACCCGGACGCTTCCCGTTACGCCGGGGTAAACGTCGCCTTTTACCAGATGCTTTCCCTGACGTTGGCAGGCGGTTTTGCCGGGTTGGCAGGCGCAGTCGAAGTAATGGGAGTCCACCACCGCTTGCTGGAAGGCATCACCAGCGGATACGGGTTCTCTGGCATCGTAGCAGCCCTGTTTGGCGGCTTGCATCCGCTCGGGCTGATCCCGGCGGCCTGGTTGTTTGGCAGCCTGCTGGTTGGTGCCGATAAGATGCAGCGCGCCGTGCAAGTGCCATCTGCCCTGATTGATATGCTGCTCGGCCTGGTCGTACTTTTTGTCGTCGGTTCAGCTTTCATCTCCCGGCGTTGGGCCACCCACAGGGCAATCACAGCATCGAAAACAGAAACTGAGGCCAAAGCATGACCCAGATCTTTACGCAGACTGTTTTTGTTGGGATACTCATTTCTGCCATCCGCCTGGCAACCCCATACCTGTTCGCCGCAATTGGCGAGGCCTTTGCTCAAACTTCTGGCGTGGTGAACCTGGGAGTGGATGGGATCATGTTAGTGGGCGCTTTTGCCGCCTTCTACGTCACACTTACAACCGGCAATGTCTGGCTGGGTGTGCTGGCTGCGGCAGTTGCCGGGCTGTTGATGGGTTTGTTAATGTCTTTCATCAGTGTTACCCTAAAAGCAGAACAGGGCATCAGCGGCATCGGTCTGTACATGTTCGGGTTGGGGCTCTCTTCGCTGCTCTTTAAAGTGCTGGTAGGCGCAGTGAAAACCGTGGAGGGCTTTCAACCCATCAAGCTGCCTCTGCTCGGAGATATTCCCATCGTTGGGGAGATCTTCTTCCAGCACAGCCTGCCAGTTTACGCGGCTTTTTTGTTGGTGCCGCTGGCCTGGCTGTTTTTGGACAAGACCACATGGGGATTAAAAATAAAATCGGTGGGGCAAAACCCGGCAGCCGCGGATTCGTTGGGTGTTAATGTGGATCAGGTGCGCTACTTCAGCGTTTGCGTTGGGGCAGTCCTGGCCGGATTGGCCGGGGCCTCGCTCTCCACGGCGTTGGTTAATCTGTTTCAAGAAAACCTGACCGCCGGGCTTGGTTTCATCGCCGTTGCGCTGGTATATTTCGGGGGCTGGCGCCCATTTGGCATTTTAGCTGGCGCACTTCTTTTTAGCACGGTTAATGCATTTCAGTTGTGGATGCAGGTACTTGGGGTAAAATTGCCATCGGATGTGGCAATCATGCTGCCATACCTTTTAACGATTGCAGCATTGGTGGCTGCCACCAACCGTGTTCGCCAACCAGCTGCATTAAATAAGCCCTTTGAACGGGGCGAAAACTAACACTATTCGAGTTAAGGAGAAGGAGATAAGTATGAAAACGAATCGTTCGTTAATGGTTGTTTTATCGTTCTTGTTGGCTGTGGCTTTACTGATCAGTGCATGCGGGGCACTTCCGGGTGGATCAGCCAGCAGCGGCAAGGTGCGCATCGCGGTCATCATGCCAAGCGCCACCACAGACATGGCCTTCAGCCAATCAATGTATACTGCGCTGCTCTCAGTCCAGAAGGACATGGGCGGCGAGTCTGCCATGGAGATCAAGTATTCCGAAAACATGTTCAAAGTTCCAGATGCTGCCGCTGCCATTCGCGACTATGCCAGCCAGGGTTTTGATATCGTCATCGCCCACGGCTCGCAATACGGCGCCTCGGTGGAAGAGGTTGCCAAAGATTTCCCCAAAACCACCTTTGCCTGGGGCACGGACGTCAATACCTTTGGCCAGCCCAACATCTATGCCTACACAGCTTCTGCTGAGCAGGGCGGTTATGTCAATGGTATTCTGGCAGCCATGCTGACCAAAAGCAAGCAAATCGGCGTAACCGGTCCTGTTGAAGTCGGTGATGCCAAAACCTACATTGATGGTTTTGTTCAGGGCGTTGCTGCGGTTGACGCTGGTATCCAGGTTAACAAGACCTGGACTGGCTCCTTCTCAGACGTAGCGCTGATGACCGAAGCTGCCAAGACCCACATCGCCGCCGGAGCCGATATTCTGACCGGTTCATCCCAGTCAGTGGTAGGCTCGATCGGCGCCGCCAAAGACAACGGTAAAGTATTGTGGTTTGGTACCCAGTCAGAACAGACCTCCCTGGCCCCTGCGCTCGTTGTTGCCAGCCAGGTATATGACTGGGCCCCCATGCTCAAAGACATAATCGCCAGCCGCACCGCGGGCACACTCGGCGGCAAGACCTACATCCTTAATTTCAAGAATGATGGTTTGAAGATCTACTACAACTCAGGTTACACTCTTCCCGCCGATGTCAAAGCCGCTGGTGATAAAGCCATCGCAGACATCAAGGCTGGCACAGTTAACGTAAACCCGTAATCCTTGCAAGCACGGCTGCATGCCAGGTTTTATCAGCCTGGCATGCAGCTAATTTCGCTATGCGAAAGGCGCCAGCATGTCATCATCACCAACCCACACTTCACAACGCATCCAATCTGTGGAAATGCGCAATATCACCAAGCGATTTCCGGGGGTTCTGGCAAATACCGGGGTTAGTTTTGATATTCGGGCAGGTGAAGTACACGCCTTGCTCGGGGAAAATGGCGCGGGCAAAAGCACCCTGATGCGCCAGCTTTACGGCCTGTACCAGCCAGATGAAGGTCAAATCATCATCGATGGCAAGCCGCATTCTTTTCGTTCCCCCGCTGACGCCATCCATGCCGGCATTGGCATGATCCACCAACATTTCATGCTGGTGCCCACCCTGACTGTGACTGAAAACGTAGCCCTGGGTCTGAAATCTTCGCGCGCGCCACGGCTGGACCTTGACCTGGTATCCAACCGCATTAAGGAACTCGGCCAGGCCTATGGATTAAAGGTTGACCCCTCCGCCTATATCTGGCAGCTTTCGGTGGGCGAACAGCAGCGCGTTGAGATCATCAAGGCGCTTTATCGCGGCGCCAGCATCATCATCCTGGACGAGCCTACCGCAGTGCTGACCCCACAGGAAGTCAACGATTTATTCGTCACCCTCAAGCGCATGGTATCAGAAGGCCACGGCTTGGTATTCATTTCGCACAAACTCCACGAAGTGATGGCGATCAGTGACCGGGTGACGGTCTTGCGCGATGGCGCCTTGATCGGCAATTGTTTCACAAAGGATGTCACCCGTGACGACCTGGTCAAAATGATGGTTGGGCGTGAAGTGAAACCACTTGCCGCCCAGCCGCTCAAAGCCGGCCCAACCCGCTTGCAGATCAATGGTCTGCGCGCCATGGGCGATCGTGAAACTGAAATGCTGCGCGGTATTGACCTGGAAATCCATGCCGGTGAAATCGTCGGGATTGCCGGTGTTTCAGGCAATGGACAGCGTGAACTGGCCCAGTGCCTGTCTGGGCTGCGAAAAACAACCGCCGGAACCATCCTACTGGATGGAGAGGACATCACCCACATGCCATTGCTCAAACGCATGGCTGCCGGTCAGGCCTATATCCCGGAAGAACGCATGCGCGATGGCGCCATCCGCGAATTCAGCGTACAGGAAAACCTTTTCCTGCGCGATCACGCCGCTCCCCAATTTACCCGCGGCATTTTTCTCGATTTTGCAAAAATGTCAGCCCGCACCAATCAGGTCGTCACGGCTTATAGTGTCAAAACAGCCAGTATCGATACACCCATCAAAAACCTTTCGGGCGGCAATATCCAAAAACTGATCATGGCGCGCGAACTTTCACGCCAGCCCAAAGTCTTGATCGCTGCGCAGCCCACCCGCGGGGTGGACATCGGCGCGACCGAATACATCCACCAGCGTCTGCTCGAGCAGCGCGCCGCCGGTACAGCCATCCTGCTGATCTCCGAGGATCTGGACGAAACCCGCACCCTCTCCGACCGGATCGCCGTCATGTACGAAGGCCAGATCACCGGGATCGTGGAAAGGGACAATGCCACGGTGGAACAGATCGGACTGATGATGGCTGGAATCTCGATGCAGGAAGCCATGCAGCGTTAATCTCAGCGGCGCTCCATCTACATATCCAAAGCGCCTCAACCAACAATTCAATGACCAAAATCTCATTTTCAAGCCAAACATCCCCAGTTGCTGATTTACCAAAACCCCAACATAGCGTATAATTTTGTCGCTCAACCCGCAGCTCCGGGGACATGCTGGAATTGGCAGACAGGCATGACTTAGGATCATGTGCCGCAAGGCGTGAGGGTTCAAGTCCCTCTGTCCCCACTCACGCTGACATTTTTTTAGGAAGGAATACGAATTTGAAAATTGAAACCCAACCCCGAGATGACCATCAAGTAACGATGATCGTCGAAATCGAAGCCGAACAAATGGAAGCCGCTCGACACCGCGCCGCCCGCCGGATCGCCCAGAAGGTCAAAATTTCCGGTTTCCGCCCTGGCAAAGCCCCGTTTGATGTTGTTCGCCGCATGTATGGCGATGGGGTCATTAATGAGGAAGCTGTTGAAATCCTGGTGGATGAAGCTTACCCCGAAGCGCTCAAAAATTCCAATATTGAACCGGCTGCTCCGGGCGCGCTGGAAAAAATCGAGAGCATGGACCCGCCTAAATTCATTTTTACCGTGCCGCTCAAACCCACTGTGGACCTGGGCGACTATACCTCCATGCGCCTGCTCTATAATTACACCCCCCCGAATGACGAAAAGCTTGAAGAAGAACTCACCAATCTACGCCGAATGTACGCTGCCACCGAAACCGTCGAACGCGCCGTCCAGGATGGCGATTACGTTCTTCTGGATGTGACTGGCACTGGCGCCGGCGCCGAGTCCGATGCCGCGCCGCTGGTGGAACGCAAAGGTTTTGCGATTGTTGCCCGCAGCGATGTGAGGGATACCGAATGGCCTTTCCCTGGCTTCGCCTCCCGCCTAATCGGCATCGAGCCTGGTGGAAAGAAAGAATTTTCCTACGAGTATGCTGATGATTTCTCTGAAGCTGACCTGGCCAGCAAGGATGTGAATTTCGAGGTGCTCGTCAAGACCGTGCGCGGCGTCAATATGCCCGAATTGGACGATGCGCTCGCCCAAAAGACTGGCCTCGGTCAAACTGTCGCTGAACTCCGCGAGCGCATGCGTGAGAACATTGATGGCGATGCGCTGGGCAAATATGAAGACGTCTACTTCGAAGAGCTTATCAACCAGATTAAGGCCGGCGCCACCATCAAGTACCCGCCCCAGGTTGTCGATCACGAAGTTGAACACGTGATGAATGATTTGGAACACCGTCTAAAGGACCAGGGAGTTGAAAACCTGGAGGCCTACTTTAAAATAATCGACTCTAACCGGGAAAGATTCATCGAAGAACAGGCCCGTCCCACCGCTATCAAGCGGCTCGAACGCGGCCTGATCATGGATGATATTGCCCGCGCCGAAAAGATCGAAATCGACAATGAATCGCTCGAAGTGGAATTTAATAATTCCTGGGCCACACTTGCCATGACCGATCCGGATTTTGCCAAGCGCACCAAGAACGGCACCAAGGCCTCGCGCGAGATGATCGACGCGGTGGCGATGGACTCGGCCAACCGCTTGCTCACCCGCCGCGTTCTTAACCGCATCAAGGAAATTGCGACTGGCGGAACAGTCAATATCCTTGATTTAGTAGCCTCAGCCGTGCAGCCCCCCACTGCGGAACCCACGTTTGTAGAAGCCGTTGCTGTGGAACCAGTTGCGGAAGAAGTCGCTGTTGTGGAAGAAGTTGCTGTGGTAGAACCGGTTGCGGAAGAAGTTGCTGTGGTAGAACCGGTTGTGGAAGCTAAACCCACTCGCAAGAAAGCCACCAAGAAGAAAGCCGATTAATCACCTCGGGCGGAATTACGCCCTCTGGTATATTCTGAAATGATAAAACAAAGGTCGCGAATTAACGCGGCCTTTGTTTTATAAAGATTATTCGCCAGCCTGTCCCTATAATTTTCCGGTAAATTTTTAATATAATTCCAACACTAAACGGTTATGATTGACTTACTGTTTAGGAGGAACCCTTATGATACCCAACTTTAATAATCTTGTTCCAATGGTAGTTGAATCATCCAGCCGCGGTGAGCGCGCCTACGATATCTACTCACTCCTGCTCAAGGAGCGCATCATCTTTCTCGGCACCGGAATCGACGATCAGGTCGCGAATGTCATTGTCGCCCAGTTGTTGTTTCTGAATCATGAAGACCCCGAAAAAGAAATCCAAATGTACATCAATTCACCCGGCGGTGTGATCTATGCCGGGCTGGCGATCTACGACACCATGCAGATGATCTCCAATCCAATCAGCACCGTGGCTGTCGGCGTCACCGCCTCGTTTGGCACCGTTCTGCTGACTGCCGGAACCAAGGGCCGCCGCTTTGCCCTGCCAAACGCCACTATTCACATGCATCAGCCGCTGGGTGGCGCCCAGGGTCAGGCCACCGACATCGAAATCCAGGCCAAGCAAATCATGCGTCTTAAGGCGCTTCTCAACGGCGTGATGGCCAAACACACCGGTCAGCCGCTTGAGGTCATCGAACACGACCTGGACCGCGATTACTATCTGGACGCCCAACAAGCGGTCGCTTATGGGCTTGTCGACCAGGTGCTGCAGGTACCCGAAAAGAAGTAGCACATCCCATTTCAACCGGTGGCGCAGCACAAGCCCGGAAACGTCCGGATTTGCTGTCACCCTGTATAAATTAATACCGTCTTTTGTGGGCTTCGCTCCCACCAAAAGACGGTATTTTATATTTACACAAAAGACAGATCTGCCCCTGCCCCATTTGTGCTCTCCAAATGGGGCAAGCTGGGAGGGGGTCGCTCTTGCGCTACCCGGAACGACTCTCTGATCCAGGCAATGCACGGGCTGAGAAAGATTGATGTTGTGCAGAACGAAGTGTGACCCCCTCCGGCCGTCGGCCACCGCCCCCATTTTCAAA
>CAIMZS010000556.1 GCA_903846015.1 uncultured Anaerolineae bacterium
AGGCAATGTAGCGTTTGCGCCGACGATTCCCATCAACAACGCTAAGCTGGAAACTCAAAGTTCTGTCTTTGCCTATGTCCGTTCACTGGACTTATGGGGGAAGTCCGGCAAGGTTGACATTATCCGGTTAACAGGCCAAGCGGAAGTCTCCGGTCAACAAAAAAACAGGGATGTCGTCGGTTTTGCCGATCCTATGGTTCGTTTATATGTTAATCTTTTCGGAGCCCCTGCCATGTCAATGAAAGAGTTTGCCAACTATAAGCAGGATACGATTTTCGGTGTTAGTATTGCGGTAACCGCACCAGGTGGGCAATACGACCCGAATAAGCTAGTAAATATCGGAACCAATCGCTGGTCTTTCAAGCCTGAAATTGGCGTTTCCAAGGCCTGGGGGGCATTGACCGCCGAGGGCGCCGCTGGCGTGTATGTCTTCACTGATAATAATGAGCTTTTCAGGGTCATGCCTTCGGGCAGACACCGATCTATAATCTGCAGGGACACCTGATTTACAATTTTACTCCTGGCATTTGGGGTGCTATCAATGTCAATTATTACGTCGGTGGCCGCACTTCGACGGACAACAAGATGGCTGATAATTCGCAGGAGAATTGGCGACTGGGAGGCACGTTGGCATTTCCAATCACCCGGCAGCACTCCATTAAGTTGTATGGCAATACCGGTGTTTATTCAAGAACTGGAACCAACTTCGACATCGTCGGAGTTGCCTGGCAGTACCGCTGGGGAGAAGGGTTATAGACGTTTGGAAAGCTGCAAGAAAGCAGTGAATTTACCAAATAAATTAAGTAAGATCACGTCAAAAATGGAGAATATTGCTTATGTCATATCAACTTATCAAAGAATCTAATCGCGAAGTGTGGGTCAAGCTTATCGGCAAACTGACGGTGTCTGATTTTCAGGAGCTTCAAGCGCTTGCCCGATCGAGTCTCGAAAAATCCGGTAAATTTCGTGCATTGATTGAGCTGGAAGACTTCCAAGGCTGGAGTAAAGAAAGCGGATGGGAGAATTCGGTATTTTTGGAAGATCATGAGGGAAGTCTTTCCAGGCTTGCATTTGTCGGTGACGAGAAATGGAAAGTTGAAGTCTTTATGTTTACCGGACAACCCATGCGTGAGATAGCCATTGAGTTTTTCCCAAAAGATCAATTTGACCAGGCTAAGGCTTGGTTATCGGATGAAAATCTACCCAACCGTTAGGAAGAAAAAATTAAAACGCCCATTACCTCAACCACGGATTAAGAATGGCCCGCCGCAAAACGACTAAACCTGCTAAACCAGTCACCCAATACGTGGAAGAAATTAACGCAACGGAAACAGGCAAGGGTAAACCAAGCTTTGGACTGTTGTTGTCTATTCTTATGCTGATGGGGTTGATCATAGGAGCCGTTTACTTGACTCGCACATCTCCCGTGGCTGTGACTCTGCCTGCCACCCAAGTAGCAAAACCAGAACCGGTACTGCAGGTTGCGGTTAAAGAATTCGTTGGTGCAGGCGCGTGCAAGGAATGTCATCAAGCCGAATTCAAGACATGGCACGGCTCGGATCATGACCTGGCGATGCAGGAAGCTAATGCACAAACCATGCTCGGCGATTTCGACAACGCTAAATTCAAACATGACAATGTCGAATCGACTTTCTTTAAGCGAGACGGCAAATTTATGGTGCGTACCGATGGCCCTGACGGTAAATTGACGGATTACCCGATTACTTATACGTTTGGTGTGAACCCCCTGCAGCAGTATTTGATCGAATTTCCTGGAGGCCGCTATCAAGCGCTCAGCATTGCCTGGGACAGCCGTCCTAACACCGAAGGCGGGCAACGTTGGTTTCATCTTTACCCACAGGAAAAGATGGATCACACCGATCAGTTGCATTGGACCGGACGTTACCAGAATTGGAACATGGAATGCGCAGAATGCCACTCGACAAACCTGAAGAAAGGCTACGATGCGGCAACGGACAGTTAAAAGACGACTTTCAACGAAATTAATGTCGCTTGCGAATCCTGCCATGGCCCCGCGTCACAACATGTCGAGTGGGCAAAACAGGCGCAGCCACCTTATTCAAAGGATGACAATGGTTTGGCGGTCAAACTCCATAGCGACTGGCAAGGTGCGTGGAAGCAAGTCGAGGGGAGCTTCACTGCGCATCGAGACCAGCCTGCCAGAGACGACCTGATGGATACCTGCTGGGCTTGCCATGCACGCCGCTCGACGATTGTTGAGGGCGGCTTGCCAGAATTGCCTCTGGAAGACACGCATCATCCGTCATTACTGACTCAACCGACTTATTATGCGGATGGTCAACAGCGCGATGAAGATTACACCTGGGGTTCATTCCGCCAAAGCAAGATGTTCCAGAATGGCGTAACCTGTATGGATTGTCACGAGCCGCATTCGCTTAAACTCCGCGCCGAAGGCAATGCGCTTTGTACACGCTGCCACAATGCAGCTAAATTTGACACTGAGCAGCATCATTTCCATAAACAGGATTCCAAAGGCGCAAAGTGTATGGACTGTCATGCCCCTGAACAGAATTATATGGTGATTGATGGACGACACGATCATAGTTTCCGTTTGCCCCGCCCGGATTTGTCACTCTCATTGGGGAGTCCGAATGCCTGCACGCAATGCCATGAGAAGCGTAAGCCGGAATGGGCTGCGACAATGTTGGATAAATGGTATGGCAAAACCTGGCGGAACCGTCCGCATTACGGTACGGCCTTACAAGCGGGCGCGACGCAGGGCATCAAGGTTTTGCCTACACTACTTGAACTTGCCCAGGATTCAAACAGCCCGGCCATTGTGCGCGCAACCGCGTTAACCTTAATTTCACCGCTGATGGGGCCGGAACTTCTGACTTTTGCGCGTCAACAGCTAAAGGATCCCGATCCGTCCGTGCGAATCGCCGCGCTGGGTCTGATTGAATCCGTCGATCCGGTCAATCGTGTGCTTTCTGCCTCCCCGTTACTGGCCGATCCGATACGCGGTGTGCGCATTGAGGCCGCTCGTATTCTTGCCGATGTGCCGGATAGCCAAATGGCATCTGGCCGACTTAGTGCCCGCAACAGCGCAATGACGGAATACCTGGATTACTTAAAGCTCAATGCCGACTGGCCGGCGGAGAATGTCAATCTGGGTAATCTTTACCTGCGCCAGCACAACGTCGATGCGGCTATTGCCGCTTATCAACGTGCAATCGAGCTCGACCCGCGTTTCATCGGCGCTTACGTCAATCTCGCTGATGCCTACCGTCAACAAGGGCGCGATGACGAAGGCGAAAAACAGTTGCGTCGGGGCTTATCGTTGTCACCCAAAGCGGCTGACTTACACCACGCGCTGGGCTTGCTGTTGGTGCGCCTTACCGACAAAAGTGCGGCGCTACAGGAACTCGCTCTAGCCGCCAAACTTGCGCCGGACAATGCCCGTTATGCGTATGTCTATGCCATAGGACTTAATTCAGCAGGGAAACAGCGCGAAGCGTTGGCGGTATTAAAAGCCGCCAATACGCGCCAGCCTTATAATCTGGATATTCTAAGTGCACTCATTTCAATGCAGCGCGAGTCG
>CAIMZS010000557.1 GCA_903846015.1 uncultured Anaerolineae bacterium
ACCAAGATCAGTGCCGGGTTCACCACATGAGCAAAGCCGCTCGATCAGCGATCACGATGGCGATGTCTCTCAGGTGGCTCTCGCTCTCTATCAGCTCAGATCAGCGATCACGATGGTAGTGGCTCTCGCTATCGATGGCAGATCGCAAGGTGATAACCAGTGGTGGCGCAGTGGCTCCTTTGTGGCTCCATCCGGCAATCACCATTCTTCCAACTCTTATCTAACAACCATCAGCTATCTCTATGGATATGGTAACACTGTCTCCCCATGATTATTTTTTGTGTTGTATTTTTGTTTGCTGGGATTGTTGTTTTATAAAGTTGTCCCCCAAACCAAAAATAATGGCCCGGGGGAAATACCGCTATATCTTCGCTACATCCCCCCCTCCTTCTGCTCAGGTTCCTATCTGTGTTTCGGTCTTTGTGCCATGGTTTTTCCCTTTGGTGAAAATATATTTCATAAATGATAGTTTTTGCTATTGACACGCCTTTTTAAGGGTGTTCTATAATCCAGCCACGATCAATACAAAACCATTTGGGGATAAAGACATGACTAGCAATATTTTGAATCTGGTTAATAGCCAGAATGGCACTTATTACGGCGACAACAGCAGACGTTGCGCTGTTCTTGATGAGCTTGGCAATCAGTTTCTGGTTGTTAGGAATTTTGGGCTTGCTTCTGAGGAGGTCATGCCTATCCTGGTTGATGATGGACATGGCAACTTTGGCTTTCAGAGCTTCAGCTTAGACGGTGTATCCGCGCCTTTGATTAATTCGGCTAATGGCATCCAGACGAGCCTCTACAAGGCTGATGGTACGCTCAAGGCTCTTTCGCCTGGCCTCACTGTGATCTCTCCGGTTACGCTTCTGCCGATCAACAACACACTGCCAGTGGCTAATAGGGGTTATGTGATTCACTGGAATAGCATGACCGCCGAACCTAATGTTGCGCTGGCTGGCGTTTCTGGTTTCTTGAAGCCTGCCGATGCTAAAGGCGTGACGGTGACCAACGATTACAAGTCCAGCCGTGGTAAGGAAAAGGTGCAGTCCAATAAGTTTACCTTTACCTTCAATCTTCGTGGACAAATGACAACTGGCATCCAGGCGATTCGGCTCCTGTCCATGAACCCTGATGGGTCGCTGTCCTATATTGATGACACTGGTGCCAATTACAGCCGAAGCGCTGAAGCGATTACAGGATACAATGGCGATGTTCATTCCCTGTATGGTGGCAATGCCACTTACCAGCTTGTCAACAACAAGAATTTGCCGTCTCACAGTGTCACCGTAACCTACCCAAAAAATGTGATCGTCTCTGCGTTCGAGATGGCGGTGAGTGACCAGAATCCTGGCCCGACCAATGTTACCCTGACCTTTACCGGCGTGGATGGCAAAGAGTATCAGGCGGCGCGTGTCACTGGCTTTGTAGCTACTCCGGCTGCTGGCGAGACTTGCGTATTGCGGCTGCCTATTCATGACGACTACAGCGATACCATCGACATCGGCCCGGACATCACGACCTATAATGAGACTAACGTGATCAAAGCCAAGATCACGGCGAGACAGCCATTGACGCTGACCGAGTTCATGACGCTGTGGCTTCTACGGTCTGATGCGGTTGATCTGGTGAGTGGAATTACTGCGGGCAAGACTGCCAAGGACATCAGCACTCTCAACAAGGCGCTGACCACCCGCTTTTACAACATGGCGGTGGGTGCCTCGTTAGTTACCTACTAATGAAGTTGGTCTGACCTGTAAGGGTGGTCTCCATAAGGGATCACCCTTTTGAGATAACGCTACCTGGAACACACGTCCCGAATTGAGCGGGTGTTGTGAAAGCGGCACCCGTTTTTTTTGCGTGTGTTATGACAGGTCAGGCAGGTCTGAACGTGTTGAATGATTCAGAGGTGGAAGTGTTGCTGGTGTTTTCACCGCAACGGTTGATCACGATGTGTGCAGGCCGACCTTCGAGCTTGTTGCCACGGTTAGGATGCCATTGGCTATGGCTACCGCGCCACCAGCGAATGCCATGAGCATATCGTCCGGGATTGGGAGGTTGAGGCCAAGGATGCGGGCCAGTGTGATACTTGCGATCAGGACGTTTCCCAGTATCTGACCGTTCTTCCATGCTGCTGCATTATTCAATTTCTTGCCTGCATGGAATACGTCAAGTGCTGCTGGTATTGCCGAGAAATTAAATTTCATGTGTTTCTCCAGAAACTTAGCCCAGGTGTTACCCTGGGCTTTGCATACTATGCGTGACCGTACAGTGGAATTACCGTTGTTTCAGCACTGTTCGGGATGCTGATATTGCCTTGGTAATTTCCCGCACCCGGTGGTGTAAATACCATATCAGCCCAAGCGGTTTCGTTGGGATGGATTGGATTCGGCAGGTAATACCGTGAGCAAGTGAACGGCCCGGTGATGCCGCAATACCCTATTACGAGGTTTACAGTTCCAGGGTTGCTCATAGTCAGACGAATGGTTTGACCTGCATAGGTAAAAGACACTGCTGCCATATTAAAGGCTGGTGGAACTGCCGAGGTGATGAGGACAGTTCCGTTACCTGCGGTGCCTGAACCGTCTTGTGCTTTTGCGGGGCCTACTGGCATTTCGATTCTCCTAATTGAACAAACAATGCCAAGTATAGGACATGGTAGAAAACACCTGTCAAGAGTAATTCGTTAAAATCATGGAAAAAACATTCGCATGGGGCCGCTCATCTTGTTGACATCCCTTCCCATGTGATTCATGTCACGCCCAATGATGCCAACGGATTGGTTCATCAATCCAAAATTGTTATCCATTGATTCCATGTTGTTGCTCATTTTACCCACTGCCAATGTCATTATGGCAACCGAGTCCTTCATGTCTGACATCATGTCAGCCATCATGACGATGGAGGGTGACATGCGATTCATGCCTCCCACGATGGCTGGCGTCATGTTATCCATATTGGCCCGCATCCCATCCATGTCCACCTGGAAGGCCAGGATCATCTTGAACATGACCACGGCCAGGCCACCGAATGCAATCATCATGACCAGTAGGAGCGTGTAGAGCTTATGCTGGAGACGCAGCTCCTTTTTCTCAAGGTTCAAGATGGCGGATTCTGGTTTGTAGTTTTCGATAGTTCTTTGCATGTTCGTTACTTTATATGTTTTCAGGCAATAGACTTGCCTTTCAATTATAACATGATTTGCCTTGTGAATAGTTTTTACTTAATTAAAAATGGAATAAATTTCATGACGCCGGAAGCATTCTTCAAGAAATTGCGGAGTGTTCATGACAAGAGATGCTCTGCTTCACAAGAGCATTGGACGAGTTCCTCGTGCTACGCTTGACACCACGCAAAGCAACGCCGCGCAAGCACTAATACGTCTGAACAGGAAAATCCCTCATGGATCAAGCACAACTCAACTGGCTGACCAACTTCATCTGGAACATCGCCGACGATGTGCTGCGCGATGTTTATGTGCGCGGCAAATATCGCGACGTTATCCTGCCCATGACCGTGCTGCGCCGTCTCGATGCCGTGCTGGAGCCGACCAAGCAGACTGTGCTGGAGATGAAGGCCGCGCTCGACAAAGAACAGATCACCCACCAGGACGACGCGCTGCGCTCCGCGTCCGGTCAGGCGTTCTATAACACCTCGCCCTTTCTGCTGCGCGATCTGAAAGCCCGCTCGACTCAGCAAAAACTCAAGGATGACTTCGAGGCCTACCTCGATGGCTTCTCGCCCAATGTGCAGGACATCCTGACCAACTTCGAGTTTCGCAACCAAATTCCTCGCCTCTCGAAGGCCGATGCCCTCGGTATGCTGATTGAGAAGTTTCTCGACAGGGACATCAACATCAGCCCGTTCCCGGTCGGTGATAGGCCCGGCCTCGATAATCACTCGATGGGTACCCTGTTCGAGGAACTCGTCCGCCGCTTCAACGAAGACAACAACGAAGAAGCGGGCGAACATTGGACGCCCCGCGATGCCGTGCGGCTAATGGCGAACCTGATGTTCCTGCCCGTGGCCGGCAAGATTGAGTCCGGCACCTACCTGCTCTACGACTGTGCCTGCGGCACCGGCGGCATGTTGACCGTGGCGGAGGAGACGCTCCAGCAGATCGCCAAGGCTCACGGCAAACAGGTCGCCACGCATCTTTACGGCCAGGAAATCAACAGCGAGACCTACGCCATCTGCAAAGCCGATCTCCTGCTCAAAGGTGACGGCGACGCGGCGGACAACATCGTCGGTGGCCCGGAGTACAGCACACTGGCCAACGACGCCTTCCGTTCCCGCGAGTTCGACTTCATGCTCGCCAATCCGCCTTACGGCAAAAGCTGGAAAAGCGATCTGGAGCGCATGGGTGGCAAGAAAGACCTGAATGACCCGCGTTTCGTCATCCAGCACGCGGGCGATACGGAATACTCGCTGATCACACGCTCCAGCGACGGTCAGATGCTCTTTCTGGCCAACATGTTGAGCAAGATGAAGCACAATACGCCGCTCGGCAGCCGCATCGCCGAGGTGCATAACGGCTCGTCGCTGTTCACCGGCGACGCCGGTCAGGGCGAAAGCAACATCCGTCGCTGGATCATCGAAAGCGACTGGCTGGAGGCCATCGTCGCCCTGCCGCTCAATCTGTTCTACAACACCGGCATTGCCACCTACATTTGGGTGCTGTCCAACCGCAAGCCCGCCCACCGAAAAGGCCAAGTCCAGCTCATCGACGCCACCCAATGGTTCAAGCCCCTGCGCAAGAACATGGGCAAGAAGAACTGCGAACTGGCCGCCGACGACATTCAACGCATCTGCGACACCTTCCTCGCTTTCAAGGAAACCCCGCAGTCGAAGATCTTCCCCAATGCCGCCTTCGGGTATTGGAAAGTGAAAGTCGAGCGCCCGCTGCGGCTGCACAGCCAGCTCACGCGCCAGCGTATCGAGACCCTGCGTTATGCCTCCGGCGACGAGGATATCCGCGCCGCGCTTTACGATCAACTCGGCGACGCCCTCTTTGAAAATCCCGCCAGCGTCCGCGATCCACTGGAGAAACTCGTCAACGAATGGGGAAAAAGCGACAGCGAAGCGGAAGACGACGAAGGGGCCGAGACCACCGCCAAGAAATCCCTGCCAGAAGCCAAGAAAAAGAAGCTCCTCAGCGACACCACCTGGAAGCGTGACGCCCAGCTCATCGAAACCGCCACCCAACTGCGCGGAGCCTTGGGCGACGGCCTGATGGAAGACCACAACCTCTTCCTCGAACGTGTCGAGGCCACGCTCAAGAAGCTCGGCCTAAAGCCCAGCGCCGCCGATCTGAAGCTCATCATCAACGCCGTCAGTTGGCGCGTGGAGGATGCGCCCCGCGTGATCAAGAAAATCCACAAGCCCGGCAAGGCCCAGTCCGACCCCTTACGCGGCCTGTTCGAGGCCAAGATCGACGGCAAGACCTGCGTAGTCGAATACGAACCCGACAGCGAACTGCGCGACTTCGAGCAAATCCCGCTGCTGGAGGAAGGCGGTATTGAAGCCTTCATCCGCCGCGAGGTTCTGCCCTACACGCCCGACGCCTGGCTGGTTGAAGCCGACACCAAGATTGGCTATGAAGTCAGCTTCACCCGCCACTTCTACCAGCCGCCGCAACTCCGCACCCTCGCCGAGATCAGCGCCGACATCCTCGCGCTGGAGCAGGAAACTGAAGGGTTGCTCAGTGAAATTACTGGAAGGGCGGCGGGATGAAAAAGAAGGCAAGCGAAATAGTGTCACCAGCGGTGACACAAAACCCGAACCTGCCGATTGAAAGCACCTTTGGGGACGTCCTCCAGCTCATCCAGGCCGCCAAACAGCGCGCCTACCGCGCTGCCGATGCAGAACTGGTTCAGCTCTACTGGCAGGTTGGTGAATATATCAGCCGCAAGTTGGAGTCTGCCGAATGGGGCGATGGCGTCGTTGACGAACTGGCTCGGTTCCTGTCCATAACGCAGCCAGGGTTACGCGGATTTACCCGGGCAAATCTGTTCAGAATGCGACAGTTCTACCGGCTCTATCGAGATCATGAAATTGTCGCGCCACTGGTGCGACAATTATCTTGGTCTCAGCACCTGATCATCATGGGGCGCTGCAAGATGGAGGAGGAGCGGGAGTTCTATATCCGTCTGGCCATCCGCGAAGTCTGGACCAAACGCGAACTCGAACGGCAGCTAAAAACCGGACGGTTTGAGCGCACGATTCTCAATCCTATAAAAGTCTCACCACTGGCGCGACAATTGCGTCCCGAGGTCAGCCACATCTTCAAGGACATCTACACCCTCGAATTTCTCGGTCTTCCCGCCGAGCATTCCGAGGCCGATCTGGAAGGGGCATTACTGCGCAATCTTGGACGCTTCATTACCGAGCTGGGCCGTGATTTTTGCTTCATCGGCTCCCAATACCCAGTACAAGTCGGCGGCCAGGACTTTGCGCTGGATTTGCTGTTCTTCCACCGGGGTATGAACTGCCTGGTCGCCATCGAGCTGAAAATCCGCGAGTTCCGCCCCGAGGATCTCGGCAAGATCAACTTCTACCTGGAAGCACTCGACCGCGACCACCGCAAGCCCCACGAGAACCTTGCTGTCGGCTTACTGCTTTGCGCCACCAAGGATACAGAAGTGGTCGAGTATTGCCTCAGCCGCTCGCTCTCCCCGGCCATGGTAGCCGCGTATGAAATCCTGCTGCCCGACAAGGAACTCTTGAAAGCCAAGCTCCACGAGTTCTACCAACTCTGCGCCCCACCAGAAGAGGATGAAACGAAAGGAGAGCAGCCATGATCGAGGGTCTCAAGCCATATGCGGAATACAAGGAGTCGGGGCTGCCGTGGCTCGATACGGTTCCGAAGCATTGGGACATGGCTCCCAATCGCGCCATCATGCGGGATCAACGGCAAGTGGTTGGTGCAAGGGCTTCCGACTACACGCTGCTCTCGCTGACTCTGCGCGGTGTCATCGCCCGTGATATGGTGAACCCGAAAGGAAAGTTTCCAGCGCAGTTCAACACCTACAAAGTGGTAAAGCCCAACGACTTCGTTTTCTGCCTTTTCGACATTGATGAGACGCCGCGTGGAGTAGGGCTTTCCCCACTCAAAGGAATGATCACCGGGGCCTACGATATTTTCAGTCCCACGCCCCGCATCAATCCGCGCTTTCTCTATCACTACTATCTCTTCGTTGACGAAGGGAAGTTAATGAAGCCGCTCTACACCGGCCTTCGGAAGACGATTCAGCGCGGAGTCTTCGCAAGTCTTAAGGCACCGCTCCCACCCCCTGACGAACAATCAGCCATCGTGCGATTCCTAGACCACGCGAACCGGAAGATCGACGGCTTCGTCCGCGCCAAGCGCAAGCTGATTGGGCTGCTGAACGAGCAGAAGCAGGCCATCATCCACCGCGCCGTTACCCGTGGCCTTGATCCTGATGTGCCGCTGAAGGATTCCGGGATTCCGTGGTTGGGGGAGATTCCGGCGCATTGGGATGTGTTTCATAGCCGACGTCTCTTCACCGTCCGCACAGAATTGGCGAGAACGGATGATGTTCAGCTTTCAGCTACCCAATCATACGGCGTCATCCCCCAAGCAGACTACGAAGCGAAGATTGACCGACGCGTGGTCAAAATCTCAATGCACCTCGAAAAGCGAAGACATGTCGAAAAAGACGACTTCGTAATCAGTATGAGAAGTTTTCAGGGTGGCATCGAGCGAGCATGGGCTTCAGGAGCCATACGATCCTCGTATGTAGTGATGAAGCCCGACCCATGCGTGGATGTCACTTTCTTCTCATACGTCTTAAAGTCGCCAGGCTACATCCGCGCGCTCCAAGCAACCGGAGACTTTATTCGCGACGGGCAAGACCTGACCTACGGGAACTTTCGTATGGTTGATCTTCCACTGATGCCGTTAGCCGAACAGCAGCAAATCGCCAAATCCATCGAGTCTGCAACGAACACGCTAAATGCCAGCCTCACCCGCACCGTGCGAGAAATCGCGCTGATGCAGGAATACCGCACGCGCCTGACCGCCGACATCGTGACGGGCAAGCTGGATGTGCGCGAAGCCGCCGCCAAGTTGCCCGCCGACGCCCCTCTCACTGACGAGGCACCGGACGAACTTTTGGACGAAATTGAACTGGAGGAGAAAGGGTGAGGGAAGAGTAAACTTCCCAAAAAGGGAAGTTTCTCTTGCCGACACTCTCATTTTAGGGAACTATGCACATCATCAGCCGCCCGCAGCTCCGCGAATTCTCGGAAAAACACCCTTCAGCAAAGACGCCTTTAGACCTATGGTTCTCGACAGTGAGCCGTGCGAAGTGGACCAGCTTTGCTGACG
>CAIMZS010000558.1 GCA_903846015.1 uncultured Anaerolineae bacterium
ACGCCCAAGGGGGCCATGCTTCCCCATCGCCAGATCTTGTGGAACGCCATCAATACCGTTATTTCGTGGGGATTAAGCGAAAACGATGTTGCCCCGATTCTCACGCCGATGTTTCACGCGGGTGGCTTATTTGTATTCCTGACGCCCTTGTTTTATGCGGGCGGGCGAATTGTGCTGGCGCGAACATTTGAGGCGGACGCATCCCTGGCTCTGATTGTTGAGGAACGCTGCAGCGTCATTCTGGGGGTTCCGACGTTGTTTCAGCTTTGGATGAATTCTCCGGCCTTTGCGGCGGCTGATTTTAGCCATGTGCATTTTTTTATCAGCGGCGGCGCGCCATGTCCGCCGTCTTTGATCGAAGCCTGGAGTCGCGCGAAGGGTGCCGCCATGCGCCAGGGCTACGGGCTGACCGAAGCAGGCGTGAACTGCTTTTCGATGACCAGCACCGATGCGCTGGCGAAGGTGGGTTCGGTAGGCAAGCCAATTTTTCACAGCCGGGTGCGGATTGAGGATGTTAATGGATACGAGGTGCCAACCGGTGAGACGGGTGAGCTGCTTATTGCGGGTGAGCACGTGTTTTGCGGGTATTGGAACCGACCTGAAGCAAGCGCGGCAGCCGTCCAAAACGGTTGGTTGCATACCGGGGATATGGCACGGCAGGATGAGCAAGGTTATATCTTTATCGTCGGGCGCTCAAAGGATATGCTTATCAGCGGCGGCGAGAATGTGTACGCGGCTGAAGTTGAGGCGGTTTTCCGCGAACATGCGGCTGTTGCTGATGCTGCACTGATCGGCCAGCCGGATAAAAAATGGGGTGAGACCGGCCTGATGATCGTGGCATTGAAACGTGAACAGGCGGCAACCGCTGAAGATCTGCTGGCTTTTTGCGCGGGAAGGCTGGCGAAATATAAGCTCCCGAAGCGGGTTGTGTTTATGCCCATGCTGCCCTATTCACCTTATGGAAAGGTGATGAAGGCGGAACTAAAAAAACAATGGTTGCTTCCTTTGGAAGGCGAGTAGTTTTTAACTTGTCTGCCATACCATCACACTGGAGTATCCTATGCCAAAAACAAAAGCCAATGGTATTGAGATGTATTATGAAATCTTCGGTGGTTCAGGTCCGGCGCTGGTGCTCATTTCCGGGCTTGGATATACACACTGGCAGTGGCACAGGATGGTGCCCTTGCTCGCACCGTACTTTCAGGTGATTATTTATGATAATCGCGGGGTGGGACAAACCGAAAAAACCGCCGGGCCGTATACGGCAGCGCTGCTGGCAGCGGATTTGGCAGGCTTGCTGGATGAACTCGGTTTTGAAAAGGCGATTGTGATGGGTCACTCGATGGGTGGCTTCATTGCCCAGGCATTCGCGTTGGAATATCCACACAAGCTCAGCAAGTTAATTTTGTGCGCCACCAATTTCGGCGGGCCAAGGCATGTGCCCATCACGCCCGAAGCGATGACGGTACTTTCGGATGTGAGCAGTGACCCGGTGACGCGTTTCAAAAACGGGCTTGTGGTCAGCACTGCGCCCGGTTTTGCGCAGAGACAGCCCGAAATTATCCAGGAATGGCTTGAATGGCGTCTGGCAAACCCGGTGGATGTGGATGGTTACCGTGCACAAATGGCGATTGGGCTGGGATTGTTGACTGAAGAAGCTTCGTTTGAACATAAATTGGGGCAAATTTCAGCGCCAACCCTGATCCTGTTCGGGGCGCACGATAAAGTTGTTCCGCCTGCCAATGCGGAGCTGTTGGCGCAGCAGGTAAAGGGAAGTACAGTTCACCTGCTTGCAGATGCCGGACATTTTTTCCCGATTGAGAGCCCTGAAGCCGCGGCACAGGCTGTGATCAATTTCGCAAAATAGTACGGAAGATGGTATTTATTGTTGCATAGTCATTGGAACGCAGTGATTGTTTTGATCTGACCCGATGTGGAGACGCTCGTCTTTTGACATTATTAATGAAATATTTAGATAAATATGGTAATCTTTATAAAATTAATAGGAGCGTTATCATGTCTGAAAAAATAAATTCTTTGGCAATAAAATCATCTGAAATCACCCCCAAGCAGGGCTACCTCTCGCGGCGCGACTTTATCAAGGCGGCGGGTGTCATGGCGGGATCGGTGGCGCTGGCGGCTTGCGCGCCACAAAATAGCTCACCTGCGGCACAGGTTTTATCGACACCGCAGGATGCCACTATCGGTAAAAAAGTGGATGAGCTTGGCAATACGGTCAATTCATTTGACGATATCACCCACTACAACAATTTTTACGAATTTACCGAGGATAAAGCCGGAGTCGCCCCGCTGGCAGCAAAGTTTAAGACCAGTCCGTGGGATGTCGAAGTTTACGGAATGGTGAATAATGCGAAAAAATACACGCTGGAAGATTTAATCAAGAAGTTCCAGCCGGAGGAGCGCATCTACCGGCTGCGCTGTGTGGAAGCCTGGAGCATGGTGATCCCGTGGGTGGGTTTTCCACTGGCGAAACTGCTGAAGGAAGTTGATCCGACCTCAGCCGCGAAGTATGTCCGCTTTGAAACGGTGACCCGCCCGGATGAGTTGCCCGGAGAGAAGAACAGCATGTATCCGTGGCCTTACCAGGAAGGGCTGCGCCTGGATGAAGCCATGAATGACCTGGTTATCCTGGCGACCGGGATGTACGGGGGTGAACTGCCTGCGCAAAACGGCGGCGGTATGCGGCTGGTGGTGCCGTGGAAGTATGGGTTCAAGTCGATTAAGAGTGTGGTCAAAATTGAGCTGCTTGATCAACAGCCCGCCACGATGTGGAGCACGATCAGCTCAAGCGAATACGGGTTTTATTCGAATGTCAACCCGCAGGTGGATCATCCGCGCTGGTCACAGGCGACTGAACGGCGTATTGGCGAGCTGCAGAGGCGTGATACGCTCATGTTCAACGGCTACGCTGAGCAGGTGGCGCATCTGTATGACGGCATGGATTTGAAGACCAATTATTAATGTGGGTGCAGGCGCTGCCTGAATCGCGATGAAAAAAATAACCTTGCTGCAAACCGTCGTTCACCTGGGCGGCTGGTTTCCGTTGGCGCAAATAGTCTACGATTATTTTACGCGCAACCTGACGGCCAACCCAATCCAGGCGATTGAGCAGCGCACGGGTATCCATGCGCTGACTTTTTTGTTGTTCTCGCTGGCATGTACTCCGCTCAGTTCGATTCTGGGTTGGCATGAGTTGACCCGGCGGCGCAAGGCGCTTGGGAATTACGGCTTCATGTATGCTGCCATCCACCTGTCCATTTTTGTGGGGTTGGATTATGGTTTTAATCTGAACGCGATCCTGCGCGATGTGGGTACCAAGGCATATATCATTCTCGGGTTGATTGCTTTCTTGCTGCTGCTGCCGCTGGCGGTGACATCCTTCAGATATTGGATGAAGCGGCTGGGCCAGAATTGGAAACGCCTGCACAGGTTGGTGTATATCATCTCACCGTTGGTGGTTGTTCATTTTTTGCTTTCGGTCAAGGGGGATTTGCTGCGTCTGCAAGGCAATATTTCTCGCCCGATGTTGTACGGTTTCATCGCGCTGATTTTGCTGGCGCTGCGTATTGCACCGGTGAAATTGACCTTGCTCGGGCTGCGCCAGCAGCTGCAGGACAGGTTCGGTCAGATTGTCAACAAGAATTGAGTGGAGATGGTTGAATAGGATCTGTGACCCTGGGCTTGTGTTTTGCGCAGGTGATCCTGGTGGATGAAATAATTGGGGAGATCGAGGCAGTCGCATGATGAATGGGCGGCTGCCTCGATAGTGCCGGTTCTTGTTCTTGCTCTCGCACTTGCTCTAATCTGCGTAAATCTGCGGTTCAGACACGTGCCGGTTCCAGCACGGCCACGGCCGATCTTTGTTTAGAAGATGCCGCGGATGGTGAGCAGCAGCCCGATAATGGCAAGCGGGATGCCAATGATGGCGCCGATCACGGTCAGGCTGACGAGCACGCCGACCAGGATGAAGACCAGTCCGATGGTGATGGCGACAAAGCGCCCAACCATTTCCACAACGGTGGCGAGTAATACCCACAGGGCCCAGAAGGGCCATAAGAACCAGGGAACGCGATGGTGATGTTTTTCAGCAGTTGTCATTTGTGCCTCCGTTAAGCTATACGCGGCTGCCCCGAAAAAGATGCAATCTGGGATGACATTTTTTATTCTTCGGACTGGGGCAAGTGGGGCAATCGGTTATAATGCGCGCATGGATGAAAACCTGACTGCTGGAATGCCTGATGATATTTTGAATGAGTCCGCTGATGTCCCTGCGGATGGTGTAGCCGTCCCAATCTCAACCGCGCAAGGAACGGGATCACCTTTGAGAGGTCTTGCGGACAGACGAGTGGTCCGGCGGGCGCAGTTAAAAAAGAGCAGTCAAGGCTCGTTGATGTGGCTGGCGCTGCCGCTTGTTTTTTTGATGGGGCTGGGTGTGGGTTGGCTGATGTGGGGACAGGGGGCTGCCGCGAGCGATACACAGGTAAAGATCAATGCGGATTTGAAGCGTTATGATGTGCCCACGGATGGTGATCCATCGATTGGGCCGGAAGGCGCGCCCATCACGCTGGTTGAGTTCAGTGATTACCAGTGTCCCTACTGCGAGAGCTGGTATCAGGATGTGTACAGCAGGTTGTTGACCGATTACAAGGATAAGATTCGTTTTGTATACCGGGATTTCCCATTGTATTCCATCCATCCCGAAGCGCAGCCAGCGGCTGAGGCTGCCAACTGTGCCGGTGAGCAGAATGCCTACTGGCAGTTTCACGATGCACTTTTTGGTGGGAAAAATAGGTTGGGCGCGGCGGCGTATACCCAATATGCAAGTGAGTTAGGATTGAATGTGGATCAGTTCAACCAATGTGTCAGCGAGCATCGTTATAAGAGCGAAGTGGATGCCGATTTTAATTTTGCTTCCAACCTGGGGGTCAGTTCTACGCCAACTTTTTTCCTGAACGGCATGGCGGTTGTTGGCGCGCAGCCCTATGATGTATTCAAACAGTTGATTGACAAGGAATTGGCCGGGGAAATTAAGAAATAATACTCTCTGGTTTCACGGTTCATCATACAGGGAAGATTGTATGAAAAAGTATGTGGTAGTAGCCGGAAATATTGGGGTAGGGAAATCGACCCTGGTGAATTTATTATGCCGCAAGATGAAGTGGGAACCTTTTTACGAAAAGGTTGCGGAGAACCCTTACCTGTCGGATTTTTACAAAGACATGTCGGCCTGGGCCTTTCATTCGCAGGTTTGCTTTCTGACCCATCGACTGCGCGCCCATCACCAGATTGCCAGTTACCCGGCCTCGATCATCCAGGACCGGAGCGTGTATGAGGATGCTGAAATCTTTGCGCAAAACTTGTATTTGCAGGGTTTCATTCATGCGCGTGATTATGCCACCTATCGCGAGTTGTATGAGACCGTGATGGATTTTCTACCCCCGCCGGATCTTGTGATCTATCTGCGCGCTTCGCTGCCCACGCTGACAAAACGAATATCCCAGCGCGGACGAGATTATGAACGTTCCATCACGCCAGAGTATCTGGGTAGCTTGAACCGATTATATGAGAATTGGATCGCCAATTTTACATTATGCCCGGTGCTGACTGTTCCGGCTGATGACGTGGACTATGTGGCGCATAGCGGGCATCTTGGGTTGATCGTACGCAAGGTGGAAGAGAAGTTGACGGGCCGGGAAGAGGTCATGTTTGCGCCTGATGAAGTGGCGCAGGCGGCGGATGATTAATCCGTAAAGAGCGGCAAATGTCCCAGGGCGATGATGTTCAGCCACTTTGATTTTTCGCCCTCGGTCAAAATGGCGGTTTCAGCGCTGACAGTGGCCCCGGCTTTATCCAGGATCATGCGCATGCCCTGTAAGGTGGAGCCGGTGCTGATGACATCGTCGACGATGATAACTTTCCGGCCATCCACCAGGGCGCGATCTTTTTCATCGAGAATCAGGGTCTGGGGCTGGCCTGTGGTGATCGAAAGCGTTTCAGCCTGGATGGCATTGCCCATATAGGGTTTGTAGGTTTTGCGCAGGATGACATACGGCTTTTTGGTCTCCACAGAAAGGGCGTAGGCCAGCGGGATGGACTTGGCTTCTGCGGTGACCAAAATATCATATTCAATCTGGCTGAGTTTTTCGGCGAGGGATTTGGCGCAGGCTTGCACAAGCTCGGTATCCCCGAGGATGTTTAAAATGGCGATGCGCAGACCGGGAGCGATCTGGAACAGGCGTAAATCGCGTTTGAGGCCGGCAATTTCAACAGGATAAGTTTCTTGGGTCATTGGCGTTTTCCTTCGGGCAGAGCCCCTCTTTCTATGGGTATCAATATCGTAGTTTATCACAACTCTCTGTCCAAGACCGGGACGACTTCAGGGCTTTGGATGAGTTAAATCCGCCAGGCAGGTTGTCTCTTACGGTATAATTTTATCCAACCCGCGGATAGCGCTTTGGAGCGAATTTTATTAGCCATGCTGCCTGACCTGCAACTGAACGATATTGTACGATTGCGAAAGCCACATCCCTGCGGCGGGTATGAATGGAATGTGACCCGTCTGGGCGCAGATATTGGCCTGGAGTGCCGCACTTGCGGGCACCGGGTCATGCTGACGCGCCGTGAACTTGCCCGCCGTATCAAGATGATTGTTCCCACCCAGAGATGAGAATGCCAGAATCAAATAAACAACCCCATATTCTATTTTTGTTTTCGGATACCGGCGGCGGGCATCGCTCTGCCACCGAAGCGATCATTGAAGCGCTTGAACTGGAATACAAGGGCAGCTTCACCTGTGAAAAGGTGGATATTTTCAAGGATTATGCCCCGCGGCCACTCAACCGCATGCCGGATTGGTATCCTTACATGGTCATGGCGCCGCAGTTGTGGGGGGCCAGTTTTCGCGTTACTGATGGGCGCTCGCAGGCGCGCGCTATCACTGCCACGATGTGGCCGGTGGCAGCACGGACAGCCCGCAGGATCATTCGCAACCATCCCAGCGATCTGGTGGTTACGGTGCACCCGCTGGCGATTTCATGGATTCTGAAAGCGTTGGGCAAGAACCGCCCGCCGTTTATTACGGTTGTTACGGATATGGTTACGACTCATGCGCTCTGGTTTGACCAGCGTTCGGATGCCATCCTGGTGCCGACCGAAATCGCGAGGCAAAAAGCGATTCAATACGGGATGCCACCTGAGGTTGTAAGAGTGGTTGGGCAGCCGGTGGCGCGTAAATATTGTATTCAGAACGATGCCGCGGGAGTTGATAAGGCCTTAATCCGTGAAAAGCTGGGCTGGCCAAAGGATAAATTCATCGCTCTGGTGGTGGGCGGCGGGGAAGGGATGGGCCCGTTGGGGCAAACTGCGCGCGCTATTGCTGATTCTGGCCTGGATGTTGGGTTGGTAATCGTGGCGGGGCGCAATGAACGCCTGAAAAGCAGCCTTGAGAAGACTCACTGGCAGGTGCCAACGCTGATCTATGGTTTTACCAGGGAGATGCCTGATTTTATGCGCGCTGCGGATGTGTTGGTGACCAAAGCCGGGCCTGGCACAATCGCAGAAGCCTTCAATGCCCACCTGCCGATTATTTTGTTTGCCAAGCTGCCCGGGCAGGAGGATGGGAATGTGACCTATACGGTGGATGAGGGCGCGGGAGTCTGGGCGCCGACCCCGCAGCGGGTGGTCTCGGCTTTGCGCGAGTGGGTCAACAACCCGGGCTTGCGCGATAAGGTGGTGGAGGCCTGCCGGCACGCGGCGCGTCCCAATTCATCGATCGATATTGCGCATGTTATCGGCGAAAAGTTGGGGCTTGAAACATCCGAACGGCGATAAATCGCTGTGCTACGGCATCCTTTTCAACCCTGTGAAAAAGGTTTTGCTCTCCGTCTTCGGTTTGTCGGTTAGGATATAATCCTTCCCATCCGTAAACCATGTTCCCGGTTTTTAGCCGGGAAGGACTCTAGCTGTTATGCCAGTTTTACTCGCGAATGACTTTGATTTTTTCAGCCGCAGCCCGGAGCAAACCCGTAGATTGGGGATGCGCCTGGGCGCGCTGCTGGTTCCCGGCGATGTGGTTTGCCTGCAAGGCGAGTTAGGCGCAGGTAAAACTACGTTTGTGCAGGGGCTGGCTGCCGGGTGGGGCTCGCTGGATGCTGTTTCAAGCCCTACTTTTATCCTGGTTAATGTCTACCGGCGGGCGGATGGGGCTCAATTGTTTCATTTCGATACCTATAGGGTTGAATCGGTTATGGAAGCCGAAGAGCTCGATCTGGATGCGATGATTGGAGCTGGTCCGTTGGTGATCGAATGGCCAGAACGGATGGCGAGTGTGCTGCCGGCTGAGCGGTTATGGATTCTGTTGGAGCATATCGATGAAGACCGCCGCCAGCTTACCTTTCGTCCGGTTGGAAAGCATTATGAAAATATACTGCGCAAATTCAGGCAAACCAGTTTTGGAACCATATAATGCTGCTTGCGATTGATACTTCCACCCCGCAAATTGGCCTGGCGCTGTATAACGGCGCGCAGGTATTGGCTGAATGGCTGTGGACCAGCAAATCCCGCCACACCGTGGAGTTGGCTCCCGCGGTGGTGGATATGCTGGCGCATACCGGTGTGAAAATGGAAGAGATCAAAGCGCTGGGCGTTGCCACGGGGCCAGGGTCGTTTACTTCTTTGAGGGTGGGATTATCTTTTGTCAAAGGATTGGCCTTTGCGCGCGGGCTGGCGGTCATCGGTATTAATACGCTGGATGTGACGGCTGCCGGGCAGCAGCCCGGTGTGCTGCCCCTGGCCTGCCTGCTGCCTGCCGGGCGTGAACGTTTTGCCTTGGGATGGTATCACGCTGATCAACATGATCGTGTGTTGCCGAATCACAATCAAAAGCGGCATGGCAGATTGAACCCACTTGATAAAATTGGCTGGCAGGCAGCCGCCCCCGCCAGTATTACCACTCTTCAAGATCTGGTTGCCTCTATTTCACAAGCTTCGCTTGTGTGCGGTGATCTGAATGCATCCGAGCGCCAACTGTTAATTAAAAATTCTTTTATCCAACTGATTTCACCAGCCTTGAGTGTACGCCGCCCGGCCCTGCTGGCCGAATTGGCGTATGCCCATTGGCAGGCTGGTCAGGTGGATAATGTTTTCACGCTGGCACCTGTTTACCTGCATATTGGAGAAGCGATTCCTGAATCGGTTACGATCGCAGTTGAACCCAGCCAGAGTGAGCCTATCGAAAAGGTTGATTCGGAAGGCGCGGCTGAGGCCTGCACTAGCAGTTCTTTGGAGAGCGCATCTGTACTAGCACGGCGATTTATCGCCGAGGCCCGCGTTCGAAACATGGTGGCGGCGGATCTGACTGCAGCGACAGAGATTGATCAACTGAGTTTCAGTCATCCCTGGCCCAAAGGTGCCTTCGAGGTCGAGTTCGAAAATATTAATTCACGCTGCTGGGTGGCGGAGGTTGATGGGCGCGTGGTGGCTGCGATGGTGTTGTGGCGCGTATTGGACGAAGCCCACATCGCCACGATTGCGGTGCATCCGGATTTTCGGCAGCAAGGAATCGGTAAAGCGCTTTTACGGGCCAGCATGGATGCCGCTTACCAGGAAGGCGCACGTATTTTTCAATTGGAGGTGCGTGCTGGAAACCTGGATGCGCAGAAAATGTACGCGGGCTTTGGGTTTGAGGTGGTTGGGCGCAGGCTGAAATATTACAAGGATAATAACGAAGATGCCCTGTTGTTGACGTTAGCGGAGAAAATATGAGTGCTCAAGATAATCTGGTCCAGATTGCCAGCGAGGTTTCAACCTGCACAAACTGTATTCTGCATAAAACGCGGATTAAATCTGTGCCAGGCGAGGGTCCGGCTAATGCTGAAATTATGTTGATCGGCGAAGGGCCAGGCGCTACTGAAAATGAATTTGGCCGCCCATTTATTGGCTCGGCAGGTAAATTTTTGGTGGAACTGTTGGCGCAGGCCGGGTTGAAACGCACAGATGTATGGATCTGCAATGTGGTGAAGTGCCGTCCGTTGGATAATCGCGATCCGCTGCCGGATGAACTGGCGGCCTGTAACCTGTATCTGGACCGGCAGATTGAAGCGATTAATCCCAAAATCATCATTACGCTGGGTCGTATTTCAATGGGCAAGTTCATGCCTGGCGTAAAAATCACGCAGGTGCACGGGCAAATGCGTCGAGTGGGTGATCGGTTTGTGATCGCAATGTTTCACCCGGCGGCTGCGCTGCACCAGGCAGCCCTTAAACCCGTTCTGCTGGCCGACTTTGCCAAATTGCCACAGCAGCTTGAAGCAGCGCGGCAAGAGTTGGCAAAATTATCAGCCATATCAGATGCGGTGGTGAGAGTTATTAATGATTCATTGGAAGAAGAACCGAAGCAGATGAAATTGTTATAACTTACGGAAATTTGGGCAGGTTATTATCCCGGTTCAGACTAGCGATAGTGCCGGTTTAGCCATGGCCATGGGATGGCCCTGCTCTTAGGAGAGTTCATATGTCGAATTATTTAATTACCGGTGCCGCCGGGTTTATTGGTGCTCGTACTTCCGTTATTTTGCTTGAACAGGGTCATACTGTCACGGGTATTGATAATATGAATGATGCCTACGACCCGCGCATTAAAGAGTACCGCCTGGAGAAGCTGCGCGCTACAAAGGGATTCACTTTTTGCCGCGCGGACATTTCGTACAAGGATGTCATTGATCAGTTTGAAGGACAGAAATTTGATGGCGTAATCAACCTGGCAGCTCGGGCCGGGGTACGCTTTAGCGTGGAAAACCCGTGGGTGTTTGTCGAATCGAATGTTACTGGAACGCTGAACATGCTGGAAGTGTGCCGGCGAACAGGGAATGGCTCGTTTATCCTGGCATCCACATCCAGCATCTATGGGGCCAATCCGCCTTATCCAACACCGGAGAGCGCATCGAGCAGCGAACCGCTCCAACCGTATGCCGCCAGCAAAAAGGGCGCGGAGGCGATGACCCACGCTTATCATCATCTTTACGATATGAATACCACTGTTTTGCGTTTTTTTACCGTTTACGGTCCGGCTGGACGCCCAGACCTGGCCCTGTTTCGTTTTGTGCAATGGATCATTGAAGGACTCCCGGTGCATATCTATGGAGATGGCGATCAATCACGTGGGTTCACTTATATCGACGACATCACCCGCGGGATCATCGCTGCGTTGAAACTCGAGGGACATGAGATTATCAACCTGGGAGGTCACGAGGTCATCACGATTAATAACCTGGTGAAGTTAATCGAGGATCTGACCGGGAAGAAGGCGAATGTGATTCATGGGCCAGCCAATCCGGCAGATATGTTTACCAATTGGGCGGATGTCTCTAAGGCCAGGCAGCTATTAGGCTGGCAGCCTGAGTTTGATATGCGAACCGGGACTCAAAAATTAATCGAATGGTACATGGCTGAACGTTCGTGGGCCAATAAGGTGTTAACTTTGTGAGTCTCTGGGACAGGATATTTTCACGATTCAGACCCAACGGACCCTTCTCCTTTGGAAAGCACATTGGCGGTGTGTGGCGTGATGACGCCCTGCTGCGCCAGGTGGTCAAAAACAGTAGTTACCTGTTCTCAAGCAGTACCTTGAGCATCGGTTTTAACGTGGTTGCCAGCGTTTTTTCCACCCGGGCACTGGATGTATTTGGGTTTGGTGTTTTGGGCGCAACACAGGCCTTTGCTGCCGTGGCGGATAAATTACTTTCTTTCCGCATTGGCGAGCTGGTGATCAAGTACACGGGACAGGCGTTAGCCAATGGCAATAAAGAGCGAGCGGCGGCAGTTTTCAAGACTGCTGCGTTGACCGAATTAGGCGTTTCTCTGCTTTCCTATTTGTTGATTGTGCTTGCGGCTCCGTGGGCAGCTTTTTACTTTGCCAAAGATGTCGGGCTGGCACCGTACTTTATCTTTTATGGGTTGATCGTTCCGGCAGGTTTTATTTACGAAACATCCAGTGCACTTTTACAAATTAGCGGGCACTTCCGCTCGCAGGCTGTTCTCAACCTGTCACAAAGTGTGGCAACGGCCGGTATTGTTTTGTATGCTTTTCTGACAGGCGCAGGTTTGCAAATGGTGCTGACCGCGTATCTGGTTGGCAAAACCATTACCGGGCTGGGGTTTGCGGTTCTGGCGCTCTTACGGGCCAGGGATTTATTTGGATCTGGCTGGTGGCGGGTTTCGTTTCGGCATCTACCGCCCCAAAGAGAGTTCTGGGGGTTCGCATTTTCCAGCAATTTTTCGGGCACCGTTAACCTGTTTGTACGTGACAGTGATATTCTGTGGATCAACTACTTTCTCTCCCCGCTTGAGGGCGGGTATTACAAACTGGCGATGGCTATTATTGGTTTTATGTTGATGCCGATTGACCCGTTCATCAAGACATCTTTTCCTGAGATTTCCAAAGCTGTTGCGGAAAAGGCCTGGGAACGTTTGGCAAACCTGCTGCGCCGGCTGACGGTGATTTCGGCAAGTGTGACGTTCGGATTTGGATTGGTTTTGCTGGTATTTGGCCAATGGATCATTGCGTTGGTTTATGGGGTCAAGTGGGTCCCGGCGTTGGTTCCGGCGTTGATCCTGCTGGTTGGTTACGGCATAGCCAATATCTTTTTTTGGAATCGCCCTCTTATCCTGGCTCTGGGTAAGCCAGTCTATCCCCTCCTGGTTATGGCGGTGGCTGGGATTGGAAAAATCCTGCTGAGTTTGTGGCTTGTCCCGCGTTTTGGAATGACCGCCCAGGCCGTGCTCATGTCCACCTATTTTATGGTAACGATTGGATTGATCGTTTGGAGAGGTTTGCGCGAAGTAAATCGCCTGTCTCGCGTTGAGTGAGTTTAGATTGAAGGATATGGATTGAAGATTTGGGATGATAGAATGGAGTATGCGGTTCAGACGAAAATGATCTCGGCCGCAGCCTTAAATAAGAAACAGGATTATTTTATGAAAATTGTTGCGATATCTGCCTCACAAGTACCATCCAGCGCAGCCAACAGCTTGCAAGCCCTGAAGGCAGTGCATGCGCTGGCTCAGATTGGACACGATGTAACCCTGATAGTGCCTGTCACAGACCAGCCGCACTCAAGCTGGGAAGATATTGCTGCGTTTTATGGGCTGCAAGTGGAATTCAAGGTTGAGTACTTGCCGAGCGCATCGCGGCGTTTGTTTTTCCTCTCAGCCGTCCGGCGCGCAAAAAGCCTTAAACCGGATTTGTTGTATGCCTGGCCGCTTCAATCAGCAGTGCTTGGATTGATGAATGGGCTGCCAGTGGTGCTGGAGATGCACGACCTGCCTTCCGGCCGGATTGGCCCACTGTGGTTCCGCTACTTTCGGGACTTTAAAGGCAGAAAACGCATGACGGTGATTACCAAAGCTCTGCGGGAAGCCCTGACTGAGCGTTATGGCGGCTTTTTACGGAATTCCGATGTGATCCTGGCCCCCAACGGGGTGGAAGCCGAGCGTTTTGAAAATCTGCCCATGCCAGCACAGGCCCGCCAGATCCTGGGACTATATGAAGCGCCAACTGTGGTTTGCACCGGTCATTTGTATGCGGGACGGGGCATGGAGTTGTTTGTTGAATTAGCCAGGTCGTCAAAGCTGGAAGGCGTGCGTTTTGTGTGGGCAGGTGGCAAGCCAGAAGATGTCGAGTTGTGGAGGTCTAAAACAAAGGCTGTGCCCAATGTGAAATTTGCCGGGTTTGTTCCAAACGCTCAACTTCCGCTTTATCAGGCTGCTGCAGATGTGTTGTTGATGCCTTACAGCCATGAGATTGGGATTTCAAGTGGGATGGGGCATTCGGCGCAGGTTTCCAGCCCGATGAAAATGTTTGAATATCTGGCAACTGGCCGGGCTATTCTGGCATCCGATCTGCCTGTTTTCCATGAAGTGCTGAACGAAACCAATGCCGTTTTTTGCCCGGCGGAAAATTTTCAAGCCTGGCAGGATGCACTGCAGGCATTGTTATTTGATGATCCAGCGCACCGGGATGCGTTGGCGCAACAAGCTGTGTTGGATGCTCAGAAATACCTGTGGACCGAACGGGCTAAGCGCATCCTGGAAGGATTCGTCGGGTAATGGTACCCGGTTCTGCGATAGTGCCCGTTCTAGCAGGGCCGATAGTGCCCGTTCTAGCAGGGCCGATAGTGCC
>CAIMZS010000559.1 GCA_903846015.1 uncultured Anaerolineae bacterium
ATAATCGATTAAATGCCTTTGATGCGGGCGCGGATGATTTTATGCAAAAACCCTTCCAGTTGGAGGAATTGCAGCTTCGGGTAAAGGCACAGTTGCGCCGCGCTTCCAGTTATTCAGTTCCCCGAGCAGATACCGGTTTTCATATGCAGAAAACGGCGGTCTTTTCTTTGAGAGGGGGCATAGGTGTTTCTACCTTGGCGGTCAACCTGGCAACAGGTTTTTCACAACTGTGGGGGTATCCGACACTTTTGGCGGATATGGCTTTTGTCAATGGACAGGATGCCTTGATGTTGGATATTACCCTTCGGAATACTTGGGCAGATCTGGGGAATCTGCCAACCGAAGAAATCGACTCTGATACTCTCCAGAAGGTTGTTTTGCATCACTCCAGTGGGGTAGATGTTTTAGCTGCCCCGCGCCGTTGCGCAGATGCAGAATTAATTTCAGAAAAACATGTCCAACGAGTTTTTCAATTGGCCGAAAACCGCTATAAATTTCTCGTTATGGATTTGCCACACGATTTCTCTTTTACGACGGTGGCTGCTCTTGACGTGGCAGATACGATCTTGCTGGTTTTGGCCCCAGACCTGGCTTCAATACGCTGCGCATCAGGGGCGCTGAATGTGTTTAAGGATCTTGGGTATCCGGATGAAAAAATACAGTTGATATTAAACTGGAATTTCAATACGAGCGGTCTGGCTCGGAAAGAGATTGAAAAAACTCTGCATAAACCAATTTCGGTGGTGATGCCGAATATGCCAGATACGCTAGTTACTGCCATCACGCTTGGCAAACCGATTATTTTGGAATCCGAAAAACCTGAAGCAGCATTATTTGAAGATCTGGCATATTATTGGACCAATGAAGATTATAAGAAAAAAGAACCTGCCAGTCCAAGCGCTGCCTGGCAGCGGGTGCTTGACCGATCTAAGCGCCGTGTGCTGCAAAACAAGCAGTAAGGAGATTGTGTGAACCGAATTCAACGCTCTGGACAGGGTTTGGTTGAATATGTTCTCATCGTTTTGTTGGTGGCGATAGGTGCGCTGTTGGTTCTTCAATTGATGGGGATTTCAGTTAGAGATGTTTACTGCAGGGTTGCTGCAGGTCTCGGGGCCGGATCCTGTCAACAAACCAGTACGGCCTATTGTACTGACGGTTTCGATACTATGAGTAACTCACAAAACGTCACCGGACCCTGGACTAACTCAAACGGGCAGGCCTGTATACAAGGTGGCGGAATCTTATACAATACATGCTCTATGACAACCATGACGGCTAATGATTATACTGCTCAGATCGATGGCGCGGCGCTTTCATCCGGAAACGGTTACGGGATATTCTTTCGCGCGACGAATAATGGTTTGGGCGTAAATGGTTATGCTTTTCAGTACGATCCTGGTCTGGTTGGTTTTGTTATGAGGAAATGGGTAAACGGTGTTGAAATCAACCCTGCGATTGCTTATAAGTCTGTACCAGGTTTTAATTTTTATAGCAAACCGCATACCCTTTCTGTGAAGGTTGTTGGGGATACTTTTACGGGTTATGTAGATGGCGCGGTAATGTTATCTGGGAAGGATAGTACATACTCCACTGGTGGAACAGGGATTCGCACATGGGACTCAACTAATTTGTGCCTGGATAATTTCTCAGTGATTCCGCCAATACCATAAGGAGAATAGAATGGCATTCGAAAAACCCCCTTCACTGGACAATTTCCAAGAAATTATTCCAGAAACAAAAAAAAATCTTTCTCCTCGGCAAAGGCGAGTGATGGTCCTTGCGGTGATTATAGGAATCCTGGTGCTCGCCTTGGGTGCGGTAAATTTGTGGAAAAGCGAGTTTACATCCGGGTTAAGAGGCACAGGTACGATAAAGGGAGTTGCTGTTGATAATCAGGGACAGCCATTTGTCGGTAATATATTTGTAACGGGGACTTCCCTTACTACTCGGACAAATAGCGATGGGTCGTTTGAATTGGCGAATGTTCCATCCGGGCGGCAGTTTGTGGTGGTTGCAGATTCACAAAGTGGGCGTGAATTCCCGGTTAATATTTTTGCTGGGAAAATTACTGAGATGGGGACCGTCTTGTTTGTCTCAACTGCTATTCCCTGAGCGAACAATCCCTTTACCGAATTGGGAATCCTATTGTGTTATTTTAAATGCTAACCTTATTAAGGTAAATTTACTGGGATATTATCTTCTTTGATAGGAAACAATATGGACTTCAAGAATTTATTTTCCAAAATGAGAGTGCGATACCTATTCATTGGTTTGGTATACGGATGTATCTTTCCGGTGATTGGTGTGATCATGGAAATTGTTTCTATGGGCATGCCGCTTACCATAATTTCGGCGCTCAAAGTCCATTCTAGTCATGCTATCATGTGGCTTGTAGATATGGCACCGCTGGTTTTAGGGTTGTCTTTCAGTTTGGTTGGGTGGCGTCAGGATGAGTTAAGGGATTTATCGTCTGATCTCGATCGCCGGCTTACCGAGGGGACTGCCGAGCTTACTGCGGCCAATAAAAGACTTGCGCAGGATGTCGAAGTTTTGCAGCAGGTGGAAGCTGTAATCTCACGCGGGAAAAAAGAATGGGAAATTCTGTTTGACTCCATTTCGGATATGATCTTCCTGGTGGACATGAACGGTATAATCGTGCGCTGCAATCTGGCTGTTGTCGAAACGCTAAAGTCAACGTTTCAAGCTACCACTGGAAAGAAACTCAGTGAAATCCTTTTTCCAGATGATCCTGACGCCGAATTAATATCTGGAATTATTGAAATTCCACGAGTTGGGGGATATTTTGATGTTTCAAATAAAACATTTCAGTTCGATCAAGGTATCGAACGCACTATTTATTTTTTACATGATGTCACTTTGCGTAAATTGGCGCAAGATGCTCTGGATGCCGAACGCAGTCTTTTGCGAACGTTGATCGATAATCTACCCGACCGTGTCTACGTGAAGGATTTGGCTGGTCGTAAAACTATTTCAAACCATGCAGACTGGGGAGCGTCTGGTGGAAAATCGATGGATGGTGTGCTTGGAAAATCGGATTCCGATTTGTATCCTGCCGAATTAGCAGCTAAATATTGGGCTGATGATAAAAAAGTGATCGATACCGGTATTCCAATATTAAACCAGGAAGAACCAGGCCGGGATGAGCAAGGAAATCAAGTCTGGGTCTTGACAACCAAGGCCCCCTTACGTGATACCCAGGGGCAGATCGTGGGTCTGGTTGGAATTGGCCGGGATATTACAGAGAAAAAACGGGCCGATGCTGATTTGTTGCGTGAAAAGCAATTTCTGGAGGCGTTAAACCTGAACAGTCCTGTGGCTATTGCCGTATTGGATGACAATGAGAATATTGTCTCGAGCAATCCGGCTTTTGAACTTTTATATGGTTATACATCCGAAGAAATTATCGGGAAAAATCTTGATGATCTGATTACAACACCCGAAGTACGCAGCGAGGCGATTGCCTATACCCAACGCTCCATGAAAAACTCGGTGCACGGTATTGGCAAGCGTCGCAGGAAAGATGGCCGATCTGTGACGGTTGAGATATTTGGAACGCCAGTGGTTGTAGCCGGGAAAAAAGTTGGGACGCTTGCTATTTATCACGATATAACCGAATTGGACCGGGCCCGAAAAGAGGCAGAACAAGCTAACCGCGCCAAAAGCGAATTTCTTGCCAATATGAGCCATGAAATTCGCACTCCGATGAATGGGGTGATTGGTATGCTTGAATTGGCTTTGGACACACCTCTTAATGATGAACAACGCGATTATTTGAGTGTTTCACTCCAAAGCGCAGAGACCTTGCTGGCGTTAATCAATGATATTCTTGATTTTTCCAAGATCGAGGCTCGAAAACTGGAATTGGAAGTGATCGATTTCGATTTGCGCAATACGGTTGAAGATGTTGGGCATATGATGGCAAAGCGTGCCCAGGACAAAGGGCTTGAGTTGGTTTGCCTGGTCCATTCGAATCTAAAGACAGGTTTGAAGGGTGATCCTGCGCGCCTACGTCAGGTGTTGGTAAACTTAATGGGCAATGCAATTAAGTTCACCCACCAGGGTGAGATTGTTATTCGCGCCGAGCCAGTGGAAGAAACTGAGACGCACGCGATGATTACATTTTCTGTTCAGGATACCGGTATAGGTATTCCAAAGGAAAGGCTGGGTGCCGTGTTTGATCGTTTCACCCAGGCAGATGGTTCGACAACGCGAAAATATGGTGGTACGGGTTTGGGTTTAACCATCAGCAAACAGCTTGTGGAAGCTATGGGTGGGGAAATAGGCGTGAATAGCGAATCAGGTGTAGGGAGTACTTTCTGGTTTAGCGTTACGCTTGAAAAACAACCTGTAAGCGCAGATGTTGTCGGGAGCCAGGTTTCTGCGGAAATTGTGTTGGATGTGAAAGATGTTCGGGTTTTGGGCATCGATGATAATGCCACAAACCGCAAGGTGCTTACCAAAATGGTTGAGGGTTTTGGCTGCCGAATTGATACGGCTGCAAGCGGTGCTAGAGGTATAGAGATGCTGCAAATTGCTACTCGTGCAGGAGATCCTTATCGGGTGGTTTTACTGGATATGCAAATGCCTGGCATGGATGGCGAGCAAACTGCGCGGGAGATAAAGAACGATCCGCTGGCCAGAGATGCCCAGATCATTATCCTTACATCAATGGGACAGCGAGGTGATGCGGCCCGTTTGGAGGCCTTAGGCTGTGCTGCCTATTTGCTTAAACCTGTCAAACAGCAAATGCTTCATGATACTTTACGCACAGTATTGGCCCAAACAGGTGCTCAAAGGGCCCGATTGGTTACCAGGCACCTTATTTCAGAACAGAAGCGACAGGGCTTGCGGATCCTACTGGCCGAGGATAATCCCATCAACCAGAAATTAGCTATCATCCTGCTTCAAAAGGCAGGTTATTCGGTGGATTCTGTTGAAAATGGTCTGCGTGCCTTGGAAAAGGTTCAAATGGAGCATTACAATGCTGTTTTGATGGATGTTCAAATGCCGGAGATGGATGGTTTTGAGGCCACCAAGCGAATCAGGCAATGGGAAGGGTTGGATCATCATATTCCAATCATTGCCATGACAGCTCACGCGCTGAAGGGCGATCGTGAATTGTGTATCGAAGCGGGTATGGATGATTATGTAACCAAACCATTGGAGCCTAAATTGCTTTTCGCTGCACTTGATCAGTGGACTCAGACGGAAGAATTACCTGGCAAGCAGGCTTCTTTAATGATGTCAGATCAACCCGGTGCCATCCCTCAAAAAATAACCACAGATTTGAAGCCAAGTTTCGAAGCGGAATTTTTGAAAGGTTCGGATGTCGTCGGTCAGTCTGACGAAAATAAGGCGTTGGAAATTCCGATTGTCGTGACCAGTACTGAACTCCCGTTGGACCTTGATACAGCCCTCCCGAGATTTTTCAATGATCGCAGTTTTTTCCTTGAAATGCTTCATGATCTGGTTTCGCATATGCCAGAACGTATGCAAGAAATAAATATGGCTATGGAAAAAAATAATTCTGTTGATCTTTACCGTTTTGCTCACAACATGAAGGGGGTTTCTTCTAATTTCAGTGCCGGGCCAGTTTCTAAGCTTGCTGCTCAGATAGAGGCGCTTGGTAAGAGCGAGGATGTTAGCGGTGCAGTTCCCCTTGTCAGTCAAATGGAAATTGAAATAGAACGTCTGCGTCAATATTGCAAGGCAGAGTTTGGTATCGAATAGTTTTATACCAATGAGCTAATCAGGTATTGTAAAAACCGCTGTGAGTATCGCAATTATATTGGGCTATGGCTAAGCTTCGGGATCTGCTCGGGTTTAATCGTCATTCCTATACTTTGTTAAGTATATTTTTGCTTATCTGTTTGCTGATTGTATATATCTGGTGGCCGCTGGTGGAAGATTACGTCTCCTATATGGATGGGCGTTTTGCCTGGTACTATTACATTGATTGGCTTTTACTGGGAATATTTAGCTTTATGTCTCTGAGCATCATGGCGCATGCTGACTTGAAGACAGATGGACTGATTGTTCTGGTAGGATTGTGCGGTGGACTGGTTATTGAAAGCTGGGGTACCCAGACCAATCTGTGGCATTATTACACTGCTGAGCGACCACCTTTGTGGATCATCCCAGCCTGGCCGATTGCTTCGCTTTCAATTGATCGTATTACGCGCGTTTTTGTATGGTCTACGGAGAGGGTGTCGAAAACTATTTTTAGCCTAGCGTATTGGGTCACATTTGTGGGGTTTTATGCGTTGATGTTGGTATTTGTGGGTCCCACAATTGGAAAATCATATACACAGGCTGCGCTGGTAATCTGCGCAATTATTATTCTGACCACATCGGATAATCGCAAGGCAATTCTCGTTTTTTTAGCGGGTTCTGCCTTGGGATATTTCCTTGAGCGATGGGGTACCACTCGAGAATGTTGGACATATTATACCAATCAGACCCCGCCGATCTTTGCAGTCTTTGCACACGGCATGGCAGCGGTAGCTTTTTGGAGAAGCGCAGATCTGCTGCGAAAATTATTTGCGAAACATATTTCGGGGTTGGGGATGAAAAAAGCTTTGATTGATCGGGATTAGATGATGTAATACCTTTGAAGATATAAAAGTGGAGACGGGTTCGCCCATCTCCACTTTTACTTTGCGATTCTGCACCCAGCAGCAAATTTACTGGGTCAATTTTGCCAGCTCAACAAGGGAATTGTAGTAGGGTTCGATGCTGGGGATAAAGTGTTGTTCGTTTTTTGCATGCGGTCCAATCCCAGTTTGACCCCAAACAACAGCTTGTCCTCCAGGCGCGAAGCGCGCACTGGTTCCCGGTAATTTTCGGCCAATTTTTGGTTCTGCGCCCGATGCAGACCTGACGGCATCGATCAACGCTATCAGGCCGGGATTTTGAGGATTACACACAACTCCATTTTCCATAACCGAATAGCTCACTTCCAGACCATTTTCAGCACAATAAGCATCTACGTCTGTTTTTAACGCAAAGGTATCATCCTGTGGGATAGGGCGGATCTCCACGCCAAGAATTCCTTCTGCAGCGGTAACATTATAGACTCCAGGTGTACCAACCTTGATAAATGGGAATTTGGCTTGTGATTGCCAGCCATCAGCAGCTTTGAGAGTAAGGTGCTTGGCGAATAACTCATTTAAGGCACTGCGAGCGCCAAGTAGTTTTTCGCTTAAATCACCAGCGCCGACTACCCCGGAATGACCTTTGGTACCGCGCGCAATGATATCGAAACGCATTACGCCGCGGTTTTCAATACAGATTTCGCCAAAAAGTTCATTTCCTTTTTCTCCAGTGCGCTCGCCTGCGATCATGAAGCCTGGCGTGTAGCCACTCTCTTTTTTCAATAACTCCAATACCTGGGGTGTTCCCCAAGCTTCGGTTTCACCGTTTTCCTCGTTTCCAACCAAAAGCAGAGCGATGTTGGGGTGTACACCAGGCTTTTTGCACATATCCTTCATCCAAACCAGGTAAGTGGCAACGACTGTTTTCATATCGGCGGCACCACGGCCGTGCAAGTAGTTGCCTTCGATGCGTGGCTCGAACTGGCTATCATCTGGTTCAGGCTCAACCACATCGAAGTGGCCCGTCAGCAATATGCCTCCTGGTTCAGCAGGCAAGCCGGTGTTTGTTATGTTGTTTTGTGGAAAGGTGGCAAAGACAGCTGGATATTTACCGTCAAAATAGCGCACATTGAGGCCGTTCCTCTTGAGGTAATCATGGATGAAAGATCCGGCGCGGTGAACTTCATCAAGGCGTTCATCAGGGCAAGCAGTGACGGAAGGAAACCGGATGAGGTGTTTTGCCAGATCGACAATCTCGGCAGTTTTATCTGGATAGTCTGTTTCGAGCAAGTTGTCCGTGGATGGGCGGAAGCGGATGGGGAGATCGGGATGAGCGCGGGCTTCCTCGCGGGCATGTACCAGGATTTCACTGATCTTGCCAGATTCTGATCCAAGTAAGCCTATTTTCGCTGCAATTTTTTCCACATCGGCACGAACCTGGGCTTCGCGTTCTTCGGCAAGTTCCCGCATTACACTTGGAGTGACTTCATCATTTGCGCCCAGTTCCATTTTTAGTCGGGCGCGCATTTTTTCGGCGGTGTTGGGTGCCCCGTTGGCCATTTCAACGAGGGGGGTCAGGTCTTCCCACATGTCCAATGCTTGCGCCAATGGGCGTAGTTCATCCAATGTCCACTTGAGAAAGGTTCGCATGGCGACTGGTTTGCCGGTGAGAGGATTTTCGATCTCAGCGCGCAGACCCTCTCGGGCGGCTAAGTTTTCATTTACTCGGGCGCGGGTGATATCTTCGTGATCATATCGGAAAGAACGGGCAAACTTTTCATCGGCGTAGAAGCGGATCAATAACAAGTGCTTGAAGGTCATATTGGCTACGTCGATATCAAGGGGATGACCCCCGTCATCGGTGCGTATTTCCACGCGTCCCATGGGCAAATTGATGCGCGCAAGCAGGTTTTGTTTTTCTATCTGACGGGCCATTTCTTCAGCTGGAGTGCTTTCCCCGATTGAGTACAGGCCGCGTGTATAGAGATCTTTTAATTGATCCCCAGTGGTGGATATCAGGCGTTCAACAGGTTCTGCAAATGATCTGGCGCGAACTGGCGTCCAGTTGTTATTCCCAAAACGCACACCGCGCTGAACGAGATCATAAGAGACAGCTTTGTAATCTTTGTACGAACGATACAAGTCGGGAAGGTCAATTTCTGAGGGGTTGGGGAAGGTGAGATTGCGGATGGAGTCGTTTTCGGTCAAGACGACAATTGCCCGCCCTGCGCGTACTTGTGCCTGTAGGGGGGTGGAGGCCGAAGTGGCGATAAAGAGCGAACTGAATGCGCGCAGGAGCCGGGTGGCGGTGATATAGAATTCGGATTTGTATTGGTCGAGATGACGGTTGGCGCGTTCTGACGCGGGCAAATGCATAAAATCCCAGGTAAAGAGCGGATCCGGCAATGAGAGGTTCACATGGATACCGGCTGTAGCAAGCGTGGTGCCATATAAATCCACACAGCGTTCAAGATAGCGCCTTTTAGCGATTCCCCAGTTTCCTGGTATAGAATCATGGTTGATGGCGGTCAGGAATAGCAGGTTACCATGCCAGTAAAAAAGGCGCTCTCCAAATTGAGTCCCGGCGCGTGAGAGTGCATTGGATAAAACAGCTTCCATCAGGCGGGCTTCAAAGATAGCTCCACGGGGGGCGAAATATGGACGGGTGGCAAATTCGACCATCCAATGGAATACTTCGAGTTGAGAGAAATTAGCCAACCAGGGCGGCAGGCATTCGGCGCGCAGGTAGTCCACGAAGGATTGCTTTGCAGGCCCTGAGCCAACCGTGAGGAGAGGACGGAACTGCTCATCGAGCAGGTTCCATTCGAGTTCAAAGCCATTCAAACCGCCGCCCGGTTTATCCTTGCTAAAGGATTCGAGTGCGAGTTTGTATTTTTCGGCAAACTGCTGAGGATTAAATGTCATTATCAAGTATTCCTTGTGATGTGGGATGGTACGGATTTCTCATTATAGCCATTTTCAATTTGCTGTTACCGAGTAATCCGTCTTCAGCAGTGCTAATTACTTTTTGAGCGAGTTCAGCCCATCCAGCAAGCGATTGAAGGCGCCTTCGGTGCGTTCTACAGGTGTGGCATAAGAGAATCGGATCCAATCATTGCCGAAGGGGGAGAAAAACGCGCCGGGTACGATGGCAACACCATAATTTTCAGCCAGATACTGTCCAAGCGGTTCGCTGTCGGTCCAGCCTTTCGCCTGGATGTATTCTCCAACATTGATAAATGTATAGTACCCTTTTCCAATAATGTGTTGGAAACCGTGTTGTTCGAGCAGGGGTTTGAGCGCTTTGCGACTTGCGTTGGTGGGTGCAGCAATGGTTTTGGATGCTTCGCTGTACCCCATTTCATAGGCAGCCATGGCTACTGCAAGTGAATAAAAAGTGGGCATCACTGTGTGTGAGGCGCGTGCCACAGTGAATTTGACCACATCCTCACTGGCGATCAAATGGCAATTTCGGATGTTCGAGCCTCCAAGTGATTTGGTGATGCCATCCAGGAACATTAATTGTTTGCGTTCAGCGGGAGTGAAGAATTGTAAGAAGGAATTTAGATCCATGGGCTGTTCATCGGTGACGTAATGATACATCCAGTCAAATAATATGAAAGGAATGCCAGCTTCAAGGGCAGTTTTGGCCAGGGCGACCTGTCGTTCAACCGATGTTGTCAAACCAGTTGGGTTATCGGGGTTGGTGATAACAAGCCCGGCTACTTTTCTACCGGTTTGCGCAGCAAATTCTACGCTGGCGCGGATGCCGTCTTCTGAATAAGCCCATCCATCAAGCGGATCACCTGGTGACCACATCACATTTGCACCTACGCCATAAGGTCCCCAGTTATAAGAAATCCAGGGCACGCGTGAAACAGCGATTACATCGCCTTCACGTCCATACCCCAGGTGTAACATGGCCTGGTAGGCTTTGACAAGCGCATCGCGCCCACCGCTTGTACCCAATATATTCGCCGGGCCAAAGCCCAGAGCCGGGTCCAACTTCCAATATTTTTCCACGACCGATTTGCGGTAGGCATCTGTGCCGAAAGGCATATCATAAGATGTGCCATGTTCAATCTGCATCTGACCGGCACGTTCCAAAATAGCGCGCGGTACTCCGGGGAGAGACGCACCGCCATCACCTTGCGAAGCGTCAAAGACTGGAGAACCAGGGTTCTTCTCTTGGTAAACCTTCAGGGATTTATTGATCAGGAACATGCGTGAAGCCGGAATGGCCATCATGTCCTTCAGATAGCCGTTGACTGGAACGAGGTTTGTTTCTGGTACGGCATATACTGGGGTGGTATTGCTGACGTTCATGATTTCTCTCCTTTTTGTTGGACCCACCTGACTATTCTATTTACCTTTTACGGTAAAAAATTTGAATATTTGGCAGGATAGTGGAATTAAGAAAAGCGCCCCGATTGTATCGGGGCGCTGGTTGTTTCAGACTTGGCCTTTTTTCCATCGAGATGGCTGAAAGGCTACCGCTGTACACCAACGTCCCGCATTCGTATGAATACGGGTGGTAGTTGAATTTGCATTGGTGTCTACAGTAGACTTCATCATTATAATTCGCGCAAGCATACCACCGTGACTCGTTCGCGTCAAGCAAATACTAACCCGTTTTCTGATATTTTTTAGCCAGGTTGTGGCACCCTTTTTTTGTTTTATAACAGGTTTTCAGTATGTAATAATTATTCACACTCTAAAAAAATGTCTGCTACAATAAATGAAAATTTATCCAGGATGGTAAATATGCCCGTTTCTGCCGATTTGATCATAACCAATGCTCATGCTTTTACTTCTGATCTTGCCATGCCCGCGGCGCAGGCGGTGGCAGTTATTGGGAACCGGATTGTTTTTGTTGGCAATGTGGATGGCGCAAATGATTGGCGCAGCCCAAAAACAAGAGTTATTGATGCTGCAGGGAAAACGTTAATGCCGGGTTTTATTGACAGTCACTTTCACATGCTGCATGGTTCTTTAAACCTGGATAATATTGCTTTTGAGAATTGTTTCAGCTATGAAGATATTGTTCAGGCGATTCGCGCTTTTGCCAGTGATAATCCAGACCGCAAGTGGTTATCTGGGTTTGGGTTACGATACAACCTCGGGCCAGGGAATGCCTCCCTTAACCGTCATGATCTGGATGCCATTATTTCTGATCAGCCAGTGGCGATTACCGCTTACGATGGACATACCACCTGGGTGAACACGCTGGCGCTTAAAATGGCCGGTATTTTTCATGGTGGTGAGTGTCCGCCAAACAGTGAGATCGTTTTGGATCAGTCCGGAGAAGCTACTGGGGAATTGAAGGAGCGGGCATCGCATTCTATTGATGTCCTTTTACCCAAGCCAGATAATGTTCGTAAGCGCATGCTCTTAAAAAAAGGGTTGAAGATTGCATCTCAGATGGGTGTAACAAGCGTGCATAATATGGATGGGGATGATGAGCAGGCTGCAATGTACGCCGCTTTGCAGGAGAGTGGCGAGCTTAATGTTCGGATTTATGTTCCATACAGCGTTCGGCCAGAAACTTCGTTGGAAGCCATAGAACAAGAAGCACTCGTTTTAAAGAAAAAATATCAGTCAGACATGGTGCGAGGGGGTTGTGTAAAACTATTCATGGATGGCGTGATCGAAACTTATACTGGTTTGATGGTTGATCCATATGATGACAACCCTTTAACGTGTGGAGCTTCAAATTATGATGTGGAAGGTTTCAATCGTCTGGTGGTTGAAGCTGACCGTTTTGGAATGCAGATATTTGTTCATTCTGTTGGAGATATGGGGGTGCGCAGGGTGCTGGATGCCTATGCCATGGCCCAGAAATTGAATGGGAAGCGTGACAGTCGTCATCGCGTAGAACATATTGAAGTCATTCACAACGATGATATCAACCGATTCAAACAACTTGGTGTAATTGCATCGATGCAGCCATTGCATTCTCCGCCATCTGTGAATGATGGCGATGTGTGGCAGGAGCGTGTCGGTAAACAGCGCTGGCCACTCAGTTTTGCGTGGACAACTTTGCGCGAAGCGGGCGCGACCCTGGCTTTTGGTTCTGATTGGCCGGTGGTTACCCAAAACCCTATGCTGGGGGTGCATAATACACTTAACCGTCAGCCTTGGGCAGAGGGGATGCCGCACCATCACCAGAAACTCAGCGATACTTTGCTATCTTATACTCGTGATGGAGCATATGCTGAATTTCAGGAAAGCCAGAAAGGACAGTTGAAAATTGGTTACCTGGCTGACTTGGTACTCCTATCCGATGATATCTTTTCGATTCCCGCTGAGCAAATGAAAGATGTTCAGCCGCTGTTGACCGTATCAGATGGACGGATTGTGTATGAGGCGTAAATGACGAATTATGCTCTGCGCCGTATCGTGCAAGCAGTGCCCATCTTATTTATTCTGAGCGTAATGTTGTTTTTCATGGTACGCGCAGCACCAGGTGGACCGTTGGCAGCTGCAGAGCGTAACCCAAATATTACCCGGGAGCAAATTGCCTTACTCAAAGAAAAGCTGGGCCTAAACCAACCACTTCCCATTCAATACCTGAAGTGGATGGGAAACATGCTTCAAGGTGACCTGGGAGATTCGATCAAGTTCCGTCGTCCGGTAAGCGAAATGATAATTGAGCGAATTCCCAATACATTGACATTGGTAGGAATTTCCTTCCTGGTGACTTTGTTAGTTGCGCTGCCTGTGGGGATTTTTTCTGCCCGGAAACCCTATTCTGCATTCGACTATATAGCCACAACGATAACCTTCATCGGTCAATCGGTGCCGGTATACTGGTTGGGGTTGGCGTTGATCCTACTTTTCTATGTGGCGATAAAAAATCCGGTTACTGGACAGCCGCTTTTTCCAGCCGGGGGTATGCGCACAATTGGCGAGCAACCTAATCTTATGGATTTTGCCTGGCACCTTGTGCTGCCTGTGATTGCGCTCAGTGCGGGTTGGTCAGCCTGGTACTCTCGCTTTTTGCGTTCCAGCATGCTTGATGTGATGCATGAAGATTATATTCGAACAGCCCGGGCTAAGGGATTGCATGCCAGGGCTGTTTATTATAAACATGCCCTTTCCAACGCAATTTTGCCATTGATCACACTGGTCGCTCTTGATTTGCCGAGTCTGTTTGCGGGGGCACTGTTTGTGGAGACCATTTTTGCCTGGCCTGGGATGGGGCGCTTATTTTGGGATGCAGCGCGTGGGCGTGATTACCCTGTGCTGCTTGGGGTGGTAATGATTGACGCGGTCATTATCGTGATCGCTAATATTATCGCTGATCTTTTGTATGGTTTGCTTGATCCACGGGTAAAGTATGATTGATAGAGAAAACCCTGCCGTGCCCGATATTCGCCCTAAAAGCGACCTGAGCGAAAGCCTCGCGATCGTCATTTTTCGGCGATTTCTTAAGCATCGCCTGGCTGTGCTGGCAGTTATTGTCCTAATATTAATGGTGACATTGACTATTGGAGCATCTTTGAGTATTTACGATGCCACCCAGCAAGAGCCTTCCAATCCCTTTACGCCACCCACATCTGCGCATTGGTTTGGCACCGATGAATTAGGACGGGATATTTATACACGTATCCTATATGGTGGACGGGTTTCGCTGGTAGTGGGATTGCTTTCCACTGTGTTGACGATTGTCATGGGAGTATTGGTTGGTGCGTTATCAGGCTATTACGGCGGCTGGCTTGATAACATCCTTATGCGCATCACTGATGCTTTTTTAACCTTCCCGACAATATTTGTTTTAATCCTGTTGGGGGCAGCTTTGCGTGACCAGCCTATCCAATGGTTAAAGAACAGTGTTTTAATGGTCATTGTCATCATTGCGGCTCTTTCGTGGATGTGGCCTGCACGGCTGGTGCGCGGTCTATTTATCGTGTTACGTGAACGAGACTTTATTTCTGCCACCCGTTCTCTTGGAGGTAATGATACCCGTATCATCTTCCTGCATATTTTGCCAAATTGTATCGGCCCCATCCTGGTCAGTGGTACGTTGCAGATGGCCTCGGCGGTCATTACCGAATCAGGATTAAGTTATCTTGGGTTTGGGGTTCAGCCACCAACACCGACCTGGGGCAGCATACTATCTACCGCGCAAACCCATGTTTTTCGCGCACCCTGGTTGGCGATTTACCCTGGAGTGATGATTTTCATCACCGTAATGGCTATCAATTACATTGGCGATGGCTTGCGGGATGCATTTGACCCGTATGTGATCCATACGGGAAAATAACTTTCATATCTCAAAGGAGGAGAAATGGAAAAACGGATCATTGAAAGGCTCAGATCAGGGATTTTCCCAATACTGTTGTGTTTTGGTCTGGTTTTGTCTGCTTGTGGTTCTGGAGCAACCAGTGTAGCTGCGCCCACTGCTGCCCCATCGTTGGCCACAGAAGCAGCACCCGCTCAGCCGGCGGAAACACAGGCCCCCGTGGTTCCCACTGCAGGAGGCGGTGGGACTGTATCGCTGATCATCCCTGAGGAACCGACTACGTTGAACTATTACGCTTCGGATGCCGCAATTGTGCGCCAGGTCGCAGATGCAACCAGCATGACCGGGCTCGATACGGTCAATGAAAAGGGCGAATTTGTTCCTGTTTTGGCAGATGGACTGCCAACCGAAGCAAACGCCGGGCTGTCGGCTGACCATCTCTCAGTCACATGGAAACTACTCCCAGGATTAAAATGGTCGGATGGCCAGCCAATCACATCTGATGACATTAAATTCACCTGGGAAGTGCTCTCCAATCCCAAAGCTGGTGTGCTTTCTGGCACAGGCGGGGTTAGCCTGATCAAGGCGATTGAAACCCCGGATGAATTGACCGTGGTGGTCAAGTATTCCGAACCCTATGCTGGTTATTTGGCCCAATTTGCCTTTGGATTGCTGCCTCGTCATGCCACTGGTAAGCCGGAAGAAATGTCTGCCTGGGCATGGAATCGCAAACCCGTTGGCGCTGGTCCTTTTGTGGTTTCAGAATGGGTATCTGGGGAGAGTATTACGTTGGAACGCAACCCCAACTATTTCCAGGTTGGAAAACCTGGCCTGGATAAACTCATCTTCCGAATAGTGCCTGAGCCAGCGGCTCAGTTGGCCCTGATGATGCAAGGGGAAACTCAGGTACAGTTGTGGCCTGGGATTGACGATGTTGCTGAATATGCCAAAACTGTCGGTGACAAGGCGCACGAGGTGTTAGTGCCTGGCGTATGGAATATGGCTATCGACTTTAACATGAGCAAGCCTTTCGACAAAGATCCTGGCGCCACACCGCCTCACCCCATTCTTGGCGATTTACGGGTGCGGCAGGCCATTGCGCATGCCATTGATTACGATACGCTCATAAAGGATGTGCTGCGCAACACGGTGAAGCCATCCACCAATCCGTTTGCTTACGGGTGGTACCAGTGTGACCTACCCAGGGCATATCCATTTGATGTTGAAAAAGCCAAACAGCTATTGGATGAAGCCGGATGGGTGGCAGGTGCAGATGGCATTCGGGTAGCGAAAGGTGCAAAATACGCTGCCGATGGAACCCGTCTTTCACTGGAACTGCAGGGCTACACAAATTATGAACCGCTTCAGCGCACTGAAGAGTTTATCGTTGAAAATTTGAAGGCAGTAGGTGTCGAAGCTCGCATACAGAATTATGATTTTTCGATCATATTTGGTTCTTACTCAGATAATTCTCCACGTATGATCGGTGATTTTGACATGCTGATTTTCGATCGCAGCTTTACCGTTGAACCACAGGGTGCTGTCGAGGATACGTACACCTCCACCAATATTCCATCGCCCGCAAACCCCACTGGCGGGAACACACGTCGATGGGTTAACCCGGATGGCGATGCGGCGATTAAGGCAGCGGCATCGACTTTTGACCTGGCAGTTCGCAAAGCAGCTTATTGTAAATTAGGTGATCTTGTGACCAAGGATGTGGCCCAAATCTTTACTTACGTTTTCCAGGACGGCTATGGCTTCGCTAATAATCTGGAAGGCTACACTGTCAGTACATGGGGCAGCATGGTCTGGGATGTGCAGAACTGGAAGTACAGCAAGTAGTAATGAGTGTAAAAAAAATATCCCCGGCAAATTTGCCGGGGATATTTTTTCATCAGGGTTTTAGTGCCATGGCAGCGATGTAATGGTGGATAAAATCGCTATCTTGGTCGAGGTCGACTTGCTCAGCTCGGGCAGCGAGAGCTTCTCCACGGGCGAAGCCTGTATCGCTGAGGAAAGTAGCTGCTCCCAACCCGGCCCCGTTAGCAATCATTTCCACCGCTTCATGGCGCACGGGAGGCAGCATGCCCAGACCAAGTGCTGATTCAACATCAACTTGTCCGCCGAATGAGCCAGTTAAAATGACGCGCTGCATATCTGCAGGAACAAGTCCCAGTTTACCCATCAGAATATCGATTGCGGCGCGGATGGCGCCTTTGGCTTTTTGAAGTTCGCGGACATCCCACTGGGTCAGACTAATGTCTTTTTTTGGCGTGATGTAGATTCGGCGACTTTTTGTATCGCCAATCTCGATCGACGACTTCAGGTTGGTGGTGGATGTCTCTATGCGCCCACTTGGCGAGATGATGCCGGCTTTGCGCAGCTCAAAAATAAGACTTAATAGACCGGATCCCGTCAGACCAATCGGAGCTTTGCCCGCGATGGTTTCAAGGATCAATTTGTCATTTTCAGTGCGAGCCCTGGTAATTGCGCCATCTATGGCACGAGAGCCACATGAAATGTTGACACCTTCAAATGCTGGACCGGCAGCCGTGGAGGTGGTCAGGATTCGCTTGCCGTCGGTTACCAGCACTTCGCCGTTTGTGCCCAGGTCAATGGCTGCCATGGGGGCAGGGGCGTGATCAAAACCGAAGTATGCCAGGCAGGCGAGCGCATCTGAGCCGACAAACCCGCCAATCAGGGGCGGCAGCATCACCTGTACATCCTCTGCAAAAATACCGTCCATCAGGTTAGATGCGTCGCGAATGGAATTGGCGTCGTAGGGCTCAAAGGGCATGACAGCCAGTTTGTTGATGGGAAGCCGCGCCAGCAAATGATGCATAGCTACATTACAAACAATTGTGACGCGTTTTATGCGGCTGCGCACCCGTGCAGAAAGTTTGAGTGCGTCTACGGCTTGATTGATGGAAGCCAATGCCAGACGGTGAAGCCGTTCACTGTTTTCGGTACTGTTCAGGGCGGCATTTAAACGGGAAATCACATCTGCGCCATAAACGGTTTGCTGGTTGAGGCTTGCGGCGCCAGCGCAGACCTCTCCATTATCCAGCATCGTTAGAAAAGCTGCTGCAGTCGTGGATCCGAGATCTATTGCGAGCCCCAGTGGGGTATCAGTCTGGCGGTAGCGCAAACTTGAGCGAAAGTTTTTGTTGGAGTAGACAACAATGGGTGAAAGCACCACTCGCGCATCTGATTCGATTTTTGCGCAACAAGCCAGACGATTATCCAGGGCTAGTTCGCCAGGGGTGAGGTGTCTTTTCTCTATTGCTCCTGGAGGTGCGACGCCTGTTTCCACAAGAACTTTGCATTTTCCACAAGTGCCTCTCCCGGCACAGGGTTGCTCGAGAGGCAGGCCTGTTTTTGCGACAGCCTCTCCGATCAGGATGCCTGCAGGCACCTCAATTTCAATCGTCTCTGTTCCGTAAATGACAGTCAATATGGGCATTGGCTTTGACAATTTTCCTTTTATGGAGTGAAAAAACAAATCTGGCTTATAAAAAGGAGCAATGGCTGTAGATAATATTTATTCGATACGCATGAACAGAGATTGTTTCAATACTCCCCCGGGGGGGATAAGAAGAAATTCATCGGTGAACCGCTCTAAATTATTTGCAAGGGCTGCGAATTGTTCAAGGTATTCGTCCGATCCGATTAGTTCTTCGTATTGCATGCCCCACCGTGAGCAGTACTCAGCCACTTCCAATGCGCGGGGACGGTATTGTTCCAGTTCTGACTGGTTCCGTGCCACGAGCATCAACCGTTTGTAATTGTGATATTGGTAATCCATCAACCAGGCGGCTTCATCAGCTCCATATTTTCGTTCGAGTTCCTGGTATTCTTGAAGTGGGTTTGAGCCAGATTCCAGCCAGCCTTTGGAAAGATAATATGTGCCAGGTTGTTTTTCCATCTCACGCCGGTATGCTTGGTAGGAGCCTAGCAGGATCGCAATACAATCGTCAGTGCGAGGGATCAGCAAAAAGTGTTTACCAGCCTGAATGTTATTCAATCCATTGCCACAGAGACCATATCCCAGCATAACCAGGCTGGGATTTTCGATGCTGTCGATGGCCGATTGAATGGTCTGGCGCAGGTTTTTTGGAACCCGGTGAAGCCCATAGTCGAAAAAGGTGATGTTTTTCGCTATTTCAGGAGGCAGAATGTTTTCCAGCCAGAGTTGAAAAACCTGGCAGGAGAGTACAACGACTGGCAGGGAGTTTGCGGATGGTTTGTTCACGAATTAACTTTATCTTTTTCGCGTTTACGAAATGCCTTGATCCAACGCATGCCATAGTCATCTCGGCCCATGGATAAATCAGCACCCAAAACAGCGGTGTTGACCTCTACCAGCAAGGGGTTGGTGATCGGGCAGGTCAACCCGGCGTGGATTGCCATGGCAATGAAGGTGGCGTTGATATATCTGCGGTCTGGCATGCCAAATGAGATATTACTGGCTCCCATTGAGATATTGACACCGAATTCTTTCACAACCAATTTTATCGTATCCAGAGCAATTCTGCCGGCTTTGCTATCAGCGCTCATGGCCATTGCCAGGGGGTCGATCACCACATCCTCGAGTGGGATGCCAGCTTGAGCGGCACGTTCGATAATCCTGGCGGCAACAGCGAAGCGAGCTTCGGCTGTTTTTGGGATGCCGTTGTCATCCATGCAAAGGCCGATGACTGCGGCCCCATATTCTTTTGCCAGCGGTAGTACATTGTTGAGTGAGCGTTCTTCGCCGTTTGTGGAGTTGATCAGTGCTTTGCCTTCGTAAATTGATAGGGCCGCGGCAAGTGCTTGAGGGTTGGCAGTATCGAAACACAGTGGCACATCTACGACTTCCAGAACCTTTCGAATGATTTGCTGGATCAACACTGGCTCATCTGCCCCTGGCACACCAGCATTGATATCCAATACTGCGGCACCTGCTGCAACCTGGTCAATGGCATCCTTGCGCACAATGTCGAAATTACCCGCCTGAAGAGCTTCCAGAACGGCTTTGCGCCCGGTAGGGTTGATACGTTCACCTATGATAACCGTTGCCAGGTCTCGGTGAATTTTGACGGTTTTGGTTTTCGATTTCAGAATGGTGATAAGATCTTCGCTCATTTTGCCTCGCTTGAATGGGATGTGGATTTTTTTGTTGGAGGATTGCCGATCAGGGCTATGTTCAGCATTATTTTTCGCCTACCCTGGCTTCTGCTTCGCTCAGGATTTGTTCGATTCTCTCGGCGGCACCATCTGGCAGTGGTACTGGTTTGTGGGTGGAGAGAATTTTTTGCAATTTCTCAGTGACCAATTGTTCAGTGTGTTTGCTGCCCTTTTTTTCCCAGGTTGCGTGGGTATTTCTATCCAGAATGGTTGGTATCCAGGATTCGGTTCGGCATAATGATGCAGAGCGTGGCTCGGCCATAAAGGAGCCTTCCGAGCCGACTTTTTCAAGCAGGTCCAGCATAATGGTTTCGGCGTTGACTGTAATCCCTCGCATGATGCGCGCCACCATTCCTATGATCTCGTCTGTCAAAATGAGATAAGATAGCGAACCAATATCTGCACAGTCCAAAAAGCCGATATCATGCACTAAAGATGCGCCGCTGAGGGAAGACATCAACACTTGAACCGCTGCTTCGGCGCCAGCCTGAGCATCGATGCTTTTGCTTTCGGTTGCCCCGGCTGTGCCCATAAAAGGGATTCCCAGGAAGCGGGCGACATCAACAGCGGCGGCACTGTGCAGGCTCATTTCTGGTGAGCCGTAAGATGGGCGCGCGGTACGCAGATCCATCACGGATGGTACACCACCAATCACCATCGGAGTGCCGCGTTTCCGTAATTGTACTATTGCCAAAGCACTTAATGCGCTGGCAAGGTGAACGACCAGGGCACTAGCGCCGGTGAAAGGGGATTCCAACCCGACTGTTGGGCCACCCAGGCAAATGACCGGAATGTCGTGGTCAGCGGCCCATAACATGTTTTCCACGGGCTCATTTGCCAACCTGAGTGGGGATTCGTAAGTAGTAAAGTAGGCAAAAATAGGTTTACGGCGCAGAGATTTTTCGCTGCCGGCAACAGTTAATGCTATTTTGTAAATATCTTCCAGAGTCTCAGGATTATTTGCCCAGGCGATGAGTGGTTTGGTTGTATTGGCAATCATTTCTGCAAATTCATACACTGGGGAAAGCAGCGGTGTGACGTTATCAAAAAGGCTCAGTCCCATGGCATAGTCGATATTTGGCAGGGCATCCACCAGCCGGGCGGTGGTGCCTGCATCACCAAGCAGCGCTCTCCTGCGTTCTCCAGTTAATGGATCGATGAAATAAGTACAACTGGGCCCGGGGCCAAAGTGAACACGATTGGGCGAAATGCGCATTTCGTGGAGATAATCGCGTCCCCAGACAGTAAATGTGCGTGGAGTAGCGGCGATGGCATCTTGGATGATATGAACAGGGAATCGGACGGTGTCGCCATCTATATCTGCCCCAGCAGCGGCTAATAAGTCTTTGGCAGCCTCATTTTGTATACGCATGCCGATATACTTGAGACAGTCCAGCGTGGAATGGAACAACTCTCGACACTGGTTATCGGAAAGAATCCGGAACTGGGGTGTCTGTCGGTCTGAATTATTGGCAATGATCATTGATGATTACTCCAATGAAACAAATTTCAATTTAGTGATTATACATGACCTTCATAAGTGCGGTGCACCACAATTGAGTAAGCGTAATCGAGCAGGGTACCCCAGCTAAAAACAGGAATGTCGATGATTTGTTGCAAAGCCCGCGCAAATGGCGGAAAACCAGTACATTCCAAAACCATCGCACCCATGTCGGGGTGCTGATTGAAGAATTGTGTGGCAACCTCGATAAATTCAGCTTCAGCCTTGTCGTAATTTGCTGAAGGCGGGTCGGTGCGCAAGCCGTTTGTCCACAGGTGGTCAAATTCCTGGCAGCGGAGTTCGTTCATTGCCCCCCCGATGACATAATTTGAATTGAGCTGGATGCCCACCGAAGTCAGATGCTGGTCTGTCAGGTAATTGGAATTGGCCATTAAGATTCCAACTACCTGGCCTGGCGCGATGATTTGTTGAGCCATGGGTACTTGCAGCAAGCTGGACATAAAAACGGGGATGTTTACGCTGGCAGCAACTTCACGCTGAAAATATGCAAAATAACCGCATTCGCCGACAATTGCCTTGCAGCCCATTTGCTCGAGATTTTTGGCTGCATTGAGCAAGGGCTGCAGGCAGGGGGTCTTGTCTGCTTCCACTACCAGGCGGTGGATATCCACGTCGCAGGCGATTTCATACTGGATTGGAAATGGGTAACCACTGGCATTGCGTACGTCACCCGGAAATGCCGGGTAAACATCGTCGAGTAGGATAATGCCTAATCCCATGCCGTAACTGCGATGTTTTTTTCGCGCGACAATGAGTTTGGAATGCAATGACATGCGATTGGTCCTACAGCTTTGCGAGAGCCTGATCGATATCTGCGATGATGTCGTTGGCATATTCAAGACCTACAGACAAACGGATCAGTCCATCATCGATACCGGCTTTGTCGCGCTCGGCCTGAGTCATGTGTTCATGGGTGATGGTTCGCGGGTGCATGCAGATCGTGCGGCTGGTGCCGAAGGTCACTGCATGGATTACAAGACCGAAACTGTCCATGACGGTGCGTGCAGCTGGGATGCCACCTTCAATAACAAAGGAGAGCATTCCACCGCCAGATTGCATTTGTTTCCGGGCAAGTTCGAATTGGGGATGGGTTTTCAAACCAGGATAATTCACATATTTTACACGTGGATGCCCAGCCAGAAATTCGGCTACTTTCTGGGTATTGGCGCTGTGTTTTTCCATGCGGAGCGAGAGAGTTTCAAGGTATTGCAATGCCAGCCAAGAATCAAACGGAGGCATGATTGCGCCAACGAATTCGGTAGTGTTCCATCGAATATCTTCTGTAAGGTCTTCAGGGCCGACAATGGCACCACCCAGGATGGTGGCGTTGCCCGCCAGGAATTTAGTGATACTCAGCAGCACAATATCAGCGCCAAACTGCATTGGTTGCTGCAGGGCAGCAGTGGCAGTGGTGTTATCTACCATCAGGGGTACATTGTGGGCATGGGCTACATCGGCTACGGCCTGGATATCAGTGACGAAAAGAGCGGGGTTGCTGGGTGTTTCGACCCATACAAGGCGGGTACGTGCATCAATCTGTTTGTCCCACGATTTTGGATCGGCGGGGTCCTCCACGAAGTGAAAATTTATACCGCAACGCTCAGGAAAGATGGAAGCGGCTTGTTTATAGCCTTCGCCAAAAATGTTCAGTGTAGTAACCACGTTGTCGCCAGGGCGCGCAATGGTAAAGATCAGGTTGAAAAGGGCTTGCGAACCTGAACCAGCAGTGACTGCTGCCTGCCCACCCTCCAGGGCTGCCAGGCGTTGTTCAAGAATGTCTGTGGTTGGTGTTTTTGTGCGACCGTAAACAGGGTAAGGAATCTTGTCAAAATTTTGGTATGGGTATGTCATCGATGGGACGATGGGGGGAACAAAGGCTCGGAACCGTTCCAAGCTTTCATTTGGGCGGAAACCAGCGTGTAGTGATTTAGTCTCAAATCCCAATTCGTCGGAAGGGGAAAAAGGACGTTTGAATTCAGGATCAAACTTCCACGGGTCGCGGATAAAAAATTTTTTTTCGTCATGCATATTGTTGTGGTCTCCAACCCGATGATTTGCCATCTGATGATATGTCTGACAAATCATCGGCTAAAAGAAAGCAAACCAAACCAGGTACTAATCTGAAAATAAATACGCCAATTTTCTACGCAGCAGAGTTGATGAGCTTTTCTGGTGAAAGGTGACAATAGATAAAGTGCCCTGCCCCCATGTCTATTTTGGAAGGTTCCTGCTGTTCGCAAATCGGGCCGATTTTAAACGGACAGCGAGTGTGAAAGCGGCATCCGGATGGTGGATTGACTGCACTCGGCACACGGCCACCTAGACGCACCCTGGATGGCGGGGCATCCGGATCTGGCCTTGGGACGGCAGCCAGTAGGGCTGTAGTGTAAGGGTGGTTGGGGGAGTGGTAAATCGTTTCACAGGGTCCGATTTCCACGATTCTTCCAAGGTACATAACAGCGACATCATCGGAGAAAAAGCGCACAGAACTAAGGTCATGGGATATCAGGATGATGGTGGTGTTGCGTGTGTTCTGGATTTCCACCAGTAAATTGAGTACGGCGGCCTGTACTGAAACATCCAGCGCGGAAACTGGCTCGTCGCATACTATCATCGCTGGATTGGTTGAGATGGCGCGCGCTATCCCAACGCGCTGTTTTTCGCCTCCACTTAATTGGCGCGGCAGACGGTTGTAATAGCTGTCGTCCAGTTTTACAGCTCGCAAAAGACGTTCCACTTCGGCGCGCACCTGTTCTGCTGGAACGGTGTGGAAACGTTTCAAAGAGAAAGCGATCTGGTCTCCCACGGTGTAAGATGGGTTCAGCACTCCGTTTGGATCTTGGAACACCATTTGCAATTCACGAATCGAGTCGATTCCTCGTTTATTGATTTGTTTCGAAATATCAACATTTAGAAACTCGACCTGGCCTTGATAGATAGGTTCAAGACCAACGATGGCTTTGGCGATGGTACTCTTTCCGCAGCCCGACTCTCCCACGATGCCCAACGTGCGTCCCCGTTTGACTGAAAAACTTACGTCATCGGATGCATGCACGTATTGGCGTTTTTCCATTCCGAATAACCCGCCCACGGTTTTGAACGGAACTGGATAGTAAACTTTCGCACTCGAAACATTCAAAACCGTTTCGGCGACCGCTTCGTTGCGTTCAGTGGGAGCCTGATTCTTCAGAATGTCTGCCATTTTCCATATTTGCCTGACACCTTCCCAATCTTTGGGACGGCGCAAGCAGCGCACCTGGTGGCCGGGCTGCAATTCAACCAGGGCCGGGTGTTCGAGTGAACATTCTGAGCGAAATTGTTCACAACGTGGCGCAAAGATACAGCCGCTTGGCAGGTTGGCCGGAGATGGCACTCGCCCGGGAATTGGGTGCAGGGTTCGAGTGCCTTTCGGGGCGTCCACATCGGGCAGGCAGCGCATTAATCCCATGGTGTAAGGGTGGATTGGGTTGTGGAAGATCTCGTCGGCGGTGCCCAACTCCACGATCTCCCCAGCGTACATTACTGCAACTTTATGAGAAACTCGCGCCACCACACCCAGGTTATGGCTGATATACAGTGCCGCGGTATTATATTTTTTCTGCAATTCGGCAATCAGGTCGAGCACAGCCGCTTCCACTGTTACATCCAGGGCGGTGGTTGGTTCATCCATGATGAGCAGGGCCGGGTTGTTAAGCATTGCCATCGCGATCAAAACACGTTGCTGCTGTCCACCCGAGAGTTGGTGCGAATAGCGGCGGAGTACGCCCTCGGCATCTGGCATATAGACTTTTTTCAAAGCTTCCAAAGATTCAGCGTATGCATCGTTTTTCGAAAATCCACGATGGGCGATCAGGCTTTCGGCCATTTGATCCTGGATTTGCATGGAGGGGTTTAGCGCCGACATGGGTTCTTGATAAACCATGGAAATATCGGCACCGCGCAGAAGGCGAAGTTCTTCTTCTGACCGGCCGCGAAGTTGTTGACCTTTAAAGAGAATATCTCCTTTTGTCACGCGCCCGTTGGGCCCCAGAAAATTCACCATTGCGAAAGCAACAGTGCTTTTCCCACAGCCGGATTCGCCGACAAGACCCAAATTTTCGCCCTGGTTGATGGTAAAAGTAACGTCTCTGACAGCATCGATATCGCCCTTTCGAGTTTTATACGAAACTGCCAGATGATTTACAGAAAGAACGGGCGCAGTTTGATCCATAATAGGCTACCATCCCTTTTGGGGTAACAAAAACTGATAAAGAGACTTTATTGGTAACGCATGCTTTCTTCGCGTAGACCATCGGCAAACATATTCAATCCAATCACCAGAGTAACAATCGCCATTGTGGCGGATAATACTGGCCAGATATTGGTGGTCATGTGGCTGTGACCTTCCTGAACCATACCACCCCAATCTGGCGTGGGTGGTGGTAATCCTAACCCCAGGAAGCCAAGCGTGCCGATGTAAAAAGCGGCGTAGCCAATGCGCAGAAGAAAATCAACAATGAGTGGACCACGGCAGTTGGGAAGGATTTCACGCAGCATGATCATGAAATCCGGATCGCCGCGAAGTTTTGCTGCCGCCACATATTCCCTCGTGCGTATATCCATCGTGAGCGCGCGTACCAGGCGCGCAATGCCTGGCGCGCCTCCAATCGCGATGGCGATGACAACATTGAAGGAAGAAGGCCCAAGTGCGGAGATGATGATCATGTAAAGCAAGATGGTTGGGAAGGCCATCAGAGCATCGAGTGCGCGCATAACGGTTTCGTCGATCCAGCCTCCGTAATAGCCCGCGGGAAGCCCCAGAATTAATCCAACCAGGAACGCTACGAAAACGGAAAGTGGTCCAAGCGAGAGAATGGTGCGTGCCCCAAAGGCCACCCGTGCCCATACGTCGCGGCCCAGGTTGTCTGTTCCCAGGACATGCAGGGCCGTAGGTGGTTTGTTGATGTTTTTGTAATCTTGTTCCAGCGGGGTATGGGCGCTGATCAGTGGGGCAAAAAGCGCTACGGCGACCCATAACAAAACGATGAAGAGGCCGATCACCGCTGTTGGGGACGAAAAGATCAATTCAGCCAATTCTTTCAAGTTATTCCAAAAATCCTGTGAGGCGATCTTTAGCCTGGATGGAATTTTCGATGCATTTGGCGGTTGAAATTTTTGAGGAGCAGCAAGGTTTTCAGTTGTCATTTTTCTGCTCCTATGAATAGCGAATACGGGGGTTTATTAGCGAATAAACCAGGTCTGCAACCAGTTGAGTGCCGACTGCCAGCACGATAAGAACCATCGCGCCGGCCTCGATGGAATATACATCTTTGTAGAGGGCTGCATTAAGGATAAAGTTGCCCAGGCCTGGAAAACCAAAAACCGATTCGACCACAACCAACCCACCAATAAACCAGTTGATGTGCAGCATGATGACTGTAATCGGGGCCATCATGGCATTTCGAATAACATGGCGTAAGACTACCTGTCGGTATGTAAGACCTTTCAGAATGGCTGTTCGAACATAGGGACTATTCATCACCTCAACCACACTGGCGCGCGTGATGCGAAGAACGTAGCCAATTTCCACCAGGCTGGCAGTCAGCACGGGCAGAATTAGCATGCGCGGGTCTTTCAGGATAGCATTTTCTGATGAGAAAACAGCGGCTCCTGGGAGCCACTTGAGCCAAATGGCAAAAACCATGATCAGTAAAATACCAGTGGCGAAATCAGGCGAACCGGCAGTAATCAGACCGCCAATGGAGATGATGCGGTCAATTGGCTTGCCCTCGTTCAAACCAGCGATTAAGCCAAGACTTACGGCAATTGGGATCGAAAAAAGGATGGCAAGGGCTGCCAGAATGGCGGAGTTAATGATCCTGCGCCCGATTACATCCGAAACTGGGGCTTTGTAGCGCAGAGAGATACCGGCTTCGCCGCGGGTGAGTCCCTTGCTAAGCGGGATGTATTCTATTGGTGCATCTGTTATTTCTACCCAGCCGGAATAGTCCAGGCGATATTCCACACCCTGGGTGCCTTTGACCCACTTGGCGGCCCGGTTGCCAGTATCCACTCCCCAAAAAAAACTTTGTCCGGCCGCGTCTACTTTCCAGGCATTATCGTCCAAAACTGTCAGGGTGCTTCCGTCTGGCTGCCGGAAAAGCTTGTACAATTTGCCATTATCGACATTCCATTGGGCCATATCGCCATTTGGCTCGAGGGCCCACCATTGCTGCGATTTTTTTACCAATCCCTGTACGGTAACGGTTTCAACGAGCGGTAATCCAATTTCAGGGCTTGCCTGCCAGTCTGAGCCAAAAAGCCATGAAATGTATCGGATGGCTACTGGCCGGGTTAATCCGAGCTGCCGCGCCATTGAGAGTTCCTGCTCGGGTGTGGCATATGCCCCGAGAATGTTGCGGGCAACATTCCCCGGGGCAATTTCCACAATCGCAAATACAAGCATGGAAACCAGCACCATCGTCAACAGCATGGTCAATAATCGCCGGACAATATATCGCGCCATCTTTTTTCCTTCCTTGCCTGCCTTAGCAGGTGGGATTTTCCTGAATGTTGGAACCGAAAAAGGACAGGGTGCTGTAATGGAAAAAGTTAGTTTTGTTGATTGATCCAGTTTTGTTCACGTTCAACTATTGCGTGGATGGCTTGTTGCACATCGGCAGGTAAAGGCTCGGTTTTGTGTTTCGCCAGTATATCATCAACCATTTTTGCTGCGCGAGCTTCCATGGTTAAACCGCCACGTTTTTGCCATACTGAGTATGGGTTTTTATCAATCAATTTGGAATAATAAGGTTCCTTGAAGTGTCGGACTGTATGATCGTGGCCCAGGTAAGTTCCGGTTGGACCAAGTTCTTCGATCACATCCAGCGCCAGGGTTTCATCGTTGACAACTACACCGGCGGTGGCTGCGCGTAGAAATCCAAGGATTTCGTTGCAAATCGCCATCATCTGCATGCTGCCTTGCAGGCCAGCATCCATGAAACCAACATCGTGGACGATGTTAGCTCCATGCAGGAGCGACGTCATCAGGCTCAGCGTAGCTTCAAAACCCGATTGTTGGTCAAGAACTTTGGAGTCTGTGGATCCGCCCAGACCAAAGACGGGTAGGTCGTAATGTTTCCCCATCGATGTGGGTACACCCTGTTCATCTGCGAGGACGTAATTACCAACCATAGTTTGCAGGTTATAAGGACCACCATTCCAGCCAGGCACGGCAATCGGAGCACCTGGTTGTACCAGCTGTGAAAGCACGATTCCCAACAGGATGCCCGCGTTCATGGAAGCCATACAACCAGCAGTTGTGACAGGAGAATTTACGCCTCCTGCGTTGAGCGGGATGTAAAGCATCGGCAAGCCTTTTTCGGCCAGGAACATGCATTTCTGCAAAGCTTCTGCGTTAGCGATCAAGCCGGATGTAACGTTAATGTAACAGGTGGCAAAGGGTTTTTTCTGGAAAGCTTCAGCTCCGCCAGCCACGGCTTCGCACATCTCGATGGCTGCAACACAACCTTCGAAATCAGGTGTGACAAATACGATTGGCTTGGTGGTTGTGTTGAGCATTACTTCCATTTGATAACGATCATACACACGTTGGTCAACATCTTCGGGTAAGAATGCTGACATGACAAAATCAATCTCAGGGAGCGCATCCATCAATGTGGATGCATCTTTGACATCACTTAATTTTGGTCTGCGGCGTTCGCCAGTATGGTGATCCAGGATGTTCAAGCAGTCTGATCCGCCTCCGTAGTAGGTGTTGTATTTGCCGGCGCGCATGGCTACTTGGCCCTTACGGTTGTAAAGTGTGATACTTTTGGGGGCTGTGGCTAAGGCCTGGGTTACCATGTATTCTGGTACACGTACCCGCAGCCCGTCAGCTTTTGCGCCCCCCTTGACCAGAATATCCAGCGCTTTTTCGTTGTGGACATCAACCCCGATGCGCTCGAGGATTTCCAGGCTGGCCATGTGAATTTTTTCGCATTCCTGTGGCCCAAGTCGGGAGTAGTGGGCGCTGGTCATGCTGGTACCATGAGTTTGAATCATTGTCTTGCCTCTTTTGAATAAGAAAAGGAATGAGCAGGGGCGGGTCAAAGACACTCAGGACCCGCCCCCGCATTACTTTATGTTTTGGTGATTTAGGCGTCTTTCCAGGTCTCGTAGAAGATGGCGTATTCGTCGGGGGTTGGTTCGATATCGTGAACCTTCTTCGAATAGATCTTCCAGACGCTCATGAAGAATGGCAGGCAGATGGATCCGCGTTCTTTCTGGATTGTTTCCAGCTTACCGACCAGTTCCTTGCGTTTTGCAATATCGAGAGTACCAACTGCCTGGGTGAGGATATCGTTGAATTCTTTATCTACCCAGCGGGATTCATTCCAGGCGGCAGGTTTGCCGGTGGCGTCTGCGGTATAAGCAACGGAAAGGATCATGGGCGCCAGTGTACGGTGTGACCACCAGGTGATGCCCATGTTGAATTCTGTCCAGCCGTCCCAATATTGCGAAGCGGGCATGGGTTTGAGATTGATTGTGAATCCACCCGCGAGTGCATCCTCTTTGAGAGCCTGGGCGTAAGCCATCGATTCGGGCCAGTCGCTAGCCACAGCCAATTCAACCGTAACGCCATCTGGGTAACCAGCGTTCTTGAGCAGTTCTTTCGACTTGGCTACATCAAAAGGATAGGGGGCAATATCAACAAATTCAGGATTTGCCTGGGCGACATGGCTGTCGTTGCCAATCGTGCCCTGACCCTGTAACGCAAGCGCCAGGATTTTTTCGCGGTTGTGGCAATGTTTGAGTGCTACGGTTACATCATTCTTGGTCCAAGGTTCCTGATCTACGCGTACGCGCAGAACGCGTGTGGCAGCTGTTGGAGAAGCTACGACTGTGGTTTTGGGATCATCTTTGAGAGCTTCCCAAATAGCCACATTGGGTTCAAGAATGGTGTCAACCTGGCCACTCTGGTAAGCAGAGATGTCGGCAGAGCGATCTTCACCGAGTTGAACCAGGACGATTTCGTTCAAGTATGGCAGCGGTTTGCCATCTTTGCCCATTTGCCAGTAATCTGTACGGGCTTTGAGGCGGCAGCGTTCACCAACGACATATTCTTCCATCGTGAAAGCTCCGGTGCCAATGGGTTCCTTGGTCAGATCGCCTCCAAAGGTAGCTGGGACGATACCGGCAGGATATTGGGCCAGATGCTCGGGGATGAAAATGGATGGGCTCTTAAGGTGCAGGGTGACAGTGTATTTGTCGGTTTTTTCAACACCCGAGTAATC
>CAIMZS010000560.1 GCA_903846015.1 uncultured Anaerolineae bacterium
GTTCCATGCCGGTTGCCCGTCATTGCCAGACCTTGCGCCCTTGTTCCATGCCGGTTGCCCGTCATTGCCAGACCTTGCGCCCTTGTTCCATGCCGGTTGCCCGTCATTGCCAGACCGGCGCCCTTGTTCCATGCCGGTTGCCCGTCATTGCGAGACCGGCGCCCTTGTTCCATGCCGGTTGCCCGTCATTGCCAGACCTTGCGCCCTTGTTCCATGCCGGTTGCCCGTCATTGCGAGACCGGCGCCCTTGTTCCATGCCGGTCGTGGCAATCTCCGTTTAATCGGGTGGCGCTATAGCTAGGGGACGATGCCGGTTAACCGGAGATGCCCCACACGAACTGGGGGCTATCTCGAACCTCATCGGGGAGATCAGCCTCATCGCACACCTGCCCCGGTGTCCTTCGGAAATGACAGAATTCTGTTATCATAGACCAGCACACTCGCTCCATACCGGCCATGGCCTCGTGCGAGAGCCGGAGCTTCAGCCCAAAGGCAGAATTGGCGAGAATAAATTTCCAAAAAGTTACACCCATCCCATTGTTGGGATGGGTTTTCAATAAAAGAAAACGCTGTGAGAAAGGAAACTATCTCCGTGGTATTGAAATCTTGCTGAAAAAACCTTGACATCTGCCAGCCAGGGTAAAAAGATGTGATCTGAAGGCCACAAGTTTAAAGTAGGTATCAATTCATTTGCCACCCACTCCAAATGACCCTCGTCAGACTCAATCAGGTCACCACTAAATTGATCAGCACTAAAAACCCACACGTACCAATCATCACCTTTGAAATCCGCAAAAACCAGCAAACCGTGGTAACGTAACCGGGTAATGGACAACCCAGACTCTTCGATCACTTCACGAATAACGCATTGCTCTGGAGATTCGCCTGGTTCCAATTTTCCACCCAGGCCATTCCATTTTCCGGCATGAATATCGTTAACCTTCTTGATGCGGTGAAGCATCAAAGTCTTTCCATTTTGTTTCAAATAACATAGGGTAGCGAGTTTCATTAGTATTCTCCTGGGAGAGCGGCAATAACGAGCAGGCTTAATTCATTCTGGTAAACGCAGCCAACACAAGTTATCGGTTATACGATTTGGCGGTAAAATTGACGGGATGGTTTTACTTGTTCCCGTCTACAACAAACTAATTACTAAACTATACTTATATCAAATAAAACTGGCACACAGTTAACAATTTTATACATTTTAATGAGGAGAAGATCATGCCAACTGCTTCTGAAGACATTCTAGCCATCATCCTGGGCGGTGGTCGCGGAACTCGATTATATCCATTAACCAAGCTGCGAGCCAAACCAGCAGTCCCGATCGCGGGTAAATACCGGCTGATCGATGTACCGATCAGCAATTGTATCAATTCAGGTATTTACCGAATCGCAGTGCTGACCCAGTTCCATTCTGTTTCATTAAACCGGCATATCACCCGCACCTACCGGTTCGATACTTTCCACTCTGGCTGGGTGCAGATTCTGGCCGCAGAACAAACCCTACAAAGTGAGGACTGGTACCAGGGCACAGCCGATGCCGTGCGCAAGCAAATTCGCGAAATCATCGCTTCAGATGCAGCCTACACCCTCATCCTGGCAGGCGACCATCTCTACCGCATGGATTATGAAGCCATGGCAAAATTTCACTGGGAAAAAAACGCCGATATCACAGTGGGCGTCCACCCGGTAACCAGGGAAGAAGTCACCGGGTTGGGAATATTAAAGGTGGCGGAAGACCGCCGCATCACTGCATTCGTTGAAAAGCCCAAAGATCCCAAGCTGCAAGCCCAATTCATAAGCCGGGATGACCCTGAACGACCCTTCCTGGCATCAATGGGCATTTATATGTTCAAAACATCCCTATTGATCGATTTATTGACCAATAACCTGAATTACGATGACTTTGGCAAGGATGTGATCCCCAATTCAATCCGAACCCAGGCCGTGTACGGATACGCCTTTGACGATTACTGGCAGGACATTGGAACCACACGTTCATTTTACGAAACCAACCTGGCATTGACAACCTCTGACTCACCTTTCAATTTTTTTGACCCTGAGCGGCCTATCTACACCAATCCGCGCACCCTGCCGGGTTCTTCGATAGAAGACAGCGTATTGAAAGATGTTCAGCTATGCGAAGGTTGTCGCATCCAAAAAGCGCAAATCACTCACTCCGTCATTGGCCTGCGCAGTCAGATTGGCCCAGGAACCAAGATCAAGGACAGTATCATAATGGGAGCCGATTATTACGACAACCCTGCCATCAAAAGCACGGATGTGCCGATGGGAATTGGCGCAAACTGCATCATCGAGGGCGCCATTCTGGACAAAAATGTGCGGATTGGCGATGGCGTCATCATTAAGCCCTTCCCACGTGGCACCGAGATGGATGCCGGCACCTGGGTGGTTCAGGATGGCATCGTGGTCATTCCAAAAGACACCACCATCCTGCCCAATACGCGCATTGCGCCTTAAAAGATACAGACCCAAAAAGTTCAGATTACTGCTGCACTTTAAGAACAGCCTGGAAGTAAAAAACCACTTTACGGCGACTTGCAATAAATAAGCCAGTACCGAGGTACGTAAGCCTCGGACTGGCTTATTATTCTGCCAAAAATGAATGTGGTATACGGAGATAAGTATGGAGTTCAGCTGGCCCACAGTTCTAATTGTCTTGCAATTGATCTTCCTGGAAGGCATCCTATCCATCGATAATGCCGCAATTATTGGTGCCCTTGTTTCGCCTCTGCCGGACAAAGAAGAAATTCCCTGGCCGGGGGCACTAAAAAAATTGGGCAAATCCCTGCACCCATTATTGGGATTTCAGCGCCTGGCTGCCTTGAGAGTGGGTTTGCTGGGAGCCTATCTGGGCCGAGGCACCATGTTATTCCTGGCCAGTTTCCTGATCCACAACTCCTGGATCAAACTGGTGGGAGCTGCATATCTCATTCACCTGGCCTTTGACAGCCTGGAAGACATGTCTGGTGGGGGCAGCGAAGAAGACGGCGAAGGCAACCCGATCCGCTCAAGGAGCTTCTGGGCAACGGTCCTGACGGTCGAGCTGATGGATCTGGTGTTCAGCATTGATAACGTCGTGGCGGCGGTATCGCTCTCCAGCAAGCTCTGGGTGGTAATGCTGGGCGTGGCGATCGGCATCCTGACAATGCGATACGCTGCGGGATTGTTCAGCTATGCTGTCGAACGAGAACCAATCCTGAAGCAGGCTGCTTACATCCTGGTACTGACGATTGGTGTCGAACTGGTGCTCGAACAGGGTTGGAATATCGTTTTTTCCGATCTTGTGCGCTTCTCAATTTCGATTTCCATCATCTTGTTATCACTGGCATACGCCCACATAAAGCCATTACAAAAACTGCGTTTTATCCTGATTTGGTTGAGCCAGGGCATCGGGATCGTAAACGAACTGGTAGATTGGCTGATTACCCCTTTGCGCAGCATATTCACATTAATCGGCAATTTGCTTCAAATTATTGCGAAAAAACCGGCCTCCAGCTAGCCTGCCATCTTTTTCGCGGATTAAACATTCAAGAACCGGGTGTTGAAATTTCAACACCCGGTTCTTGTTATTTCCTTTATCTGAGCCTTGTTCGTCTTTTGAAACAAGAAACCCTGATTTTAGACGCTTTTTTCCATCCAAACAAGGTGAACTATACCCAGGTGCAAGGAAGGCATTTCGGTGATGCGGAACCCAAATTTTTCAAAATATGCCGTGGCCGTCACCCGGGACATGGCTCCAAGCGTTTTATAACCTTTTTCGCCCGCGCGTTGTTCAACGGCTTTCAACAACATACGCCCAATGCCCTTACGCTGATGGTCGGGAGCAACCGCCAAATGAGATAGATGCCCAACTCCGGGTGATTTTTCATGGAGCTTGGCTACACCAACCACCTGACCAGAATCATCCACCGCCATAAAATGATCACTGATCGGCTCGTAATCGTCTTTCTCGGTACCCCGTGGATGCCCACCCGGTTCGCGCAATACTTGATAACGCAAAGCATAGTAAGCCTTGAATTGTTCCTTGTTGATGGGGGTTGTAATGGTGATCATTTTTCCTCCAATCCAATAAGCGCCAGATTGCACAATTATCATCAGTATGATTATACTTCCACAAATAATAAATGAGTTTCATCAGGTAGAATAAAGACACAGCAATCTGTAAAGCAAACCAAAAGACATAATTTTGAATATAATCATAATGTGGCCTTTCGATGAACGCTCATCCTTCTGGCAAGAACTGGCTTTTAAAGAAAAAACACCCCAATCCACAGGAGAATACGCATGCCTGATCAGAAATCAACTTCCATAGCAGAATCCCAGGATTGGCACACACTCTCCAGCCAAACAGTTCTCGACAACCTGAGTGTGGCTGAGAATGGTCTGACCAGTGAGGAAGCCCAAACACGCGCGGCCCAATTCGGGCTAAACCAGTTAAGCGAAGCGCCGCGGCCCGGATTCCTGGCAATGCTATGGGATCAACTCAAAGATTTTGTGGTGATGCTTTTGATCGTCGCCTCGGTGATCTCAATCTATCTCGGGGAATTGGTGGATGCCGCGGCGATCATGGCAATTGTAGTGATGAATGCCATCCTTGGAATCGTACAGGAACGGCGAGCCGAAGAAGCGCTTGCCGCGCTTAAAAAACTGGCTGCGCCTGAGGCGCATGTATTGCGCGATGGGCAGCGAATCACCATCCCAGGACGGGATCTCGTTCCGGGAGACATCGTCTACCTGGAATCGGGAAATTTCATTCCAGCAGACTTGCGCCTGCTGGAAGCCATCAACCTGCGGGTGGAAGAAGCCTCGTTAACGGGCGAGTCTCTGGCTGTGCAGAAAAACGCCGCCATGCAGCTTGCGCCAGGTGCCCCACTTGGCGACCGCAAGAACTCGGCTTTCATGGGTACAACCGTTTCTTATGGTCGTGGGCGCGGAGTGGTAACCGCAACGGGAATGAAAACCCAGTTGGGACTGATCGCCACAATGCTCCAATCGGTGGAAAGCGAGGAAACGCCCCTGCAACGACGGCTGAATGAGCTGGGCAAAACCCTCAGCATCGCCGCACTGATCCTGGTGGCATTAGTGTTCGTTGTCGCAATCTTTTACGACACCGATCTTGGAATGTTGTTCAGCTCACCAGTGAATTACCTGAGCACCTTTGCAAAACCGATCACCGATGCCTTCCTGATTGCCGTCAGCCTGGCAATCGCGGCTGTGCCAGAAGGACTGCCAGCCGTTGTGACCATCAGCCTGGCGCTGGGGATGCAGGAAATGATCCATCGCCATGCGCTCATCCGCAAATTGTCATCTGTAGAAACACTCGGCTCAGCCACAACCATCTGTTCGGATAAAACCGGAACTCTGACCCAAAACGAAATGACGGTTACGCGCATATGGGCCGATCAACAATGGGTAGAGGTGACAGGTACAGGCTACACGCCTGTAGGCGATTTCCTTGTAAATGGCAAGAAAGTTTCGCTGCATTCTTTCCCAGCGATTGAGACTGTTCTTTGGCTGGGCGTACTGAATAATGATGCCGAGTTGGCGTCCGGCGAAGACAGCGTGCGTATTATTGGTGACCCCACCGAAGCAGCCTTGATCGTGGCTGCCGAAAAAGCTGGCGCGCCGCACCAGGAATTGGATGAAGCCTATCCACGAGAAAACGAAGTACCGTTTGACTCTGAACGGAAACGCATGATCACGGTCCATACGGTCAGCGCACCAAAAGCCGAAGATCCATCCCCCTTTCAGAATAACACCCACAAAGATTGGCGCGTAATCGCGGTCAAAGGCGCGCCAGATGTGGTTCTCAAGCTGTGCAACCAATACCAAACAAAAGATGACAGACCTGCGCCGTTGGATGATGCCGCCCGCAAGCGCATCCTGGATGCCAATGATGCCATGACCAGGGACGCGCTGCGCGTACTTGGGGTGGCTTACAGGGCGATTCCGAAAATCGAAGGCGAAATCAGCGCCAATGCTCTGGAACAGGAACTGGTATTTGTCGGTTTAATTGGAATGATCGACCCGCCGCGAGATGAAGTCAAGATCGCCCTGGCAACCGCCAGGCGGGCTGGCATTCGCACCGTGATGATCACCGGGGATTATGCCAACACTGCAAGAGCCATCGCCGAAGCAATCGGTTTGCTGAGACCGGGAAAAAAGGTGATGAGCGGCGCAGAATTAGATGCCATCAGTGATGCCGAGTTGAGCAAGATCATCGAGGATACCGATGTATTCGCGCGGGTTTCACCCGAACACAAGATGCGCATCGTGGATGCCTTACAGGCTAACAACGAAGTTGTTGCAATGACAGGCGATGGCGTCAACGATGCGCCCGCGATAAAACGGGCCGATATCGGAATTGCGATGGGTATCACAGGCACCGATGTGGCCAAAGAGACCGCCGATATGGTGCTGACAGACGACAACTATGCCAGTATCGTTTCTGCGGTGGCACAAGGCAGAATTATTTACGGAAACATTCGTAAATTTGTATTCTTCCTGCTCTCATCCAATGTTGCCGAAATCATGATCATTTTTCTGGCAACACTGGCAGGGCTGCCCGCCCCGCTCACGGCCATCCAATTACTGTGGCTCAACCTGATCACAGATGGTGCCCCTGCCCTGGCTCTGGCGATGGAAAAAGGCGACCCGGATGTCATGGAACGCAAACCACGCCCAAAAAACGAGCCGATCATTAATGCTTCTATGCGCACAGGTATCATCATCCAGACCATTGCCCAAACATCGGCGGTACTGACGGCATTCTGCCTGGGGCTGCTGTGGGAACTTGAAGCGCTAGGACAAATGCCAGGCATCGGGCAAAACGCGTTATCTTTCTTACTGGGGTTCAACTGGCGCACGGTGGATATGGATGCTCTGCATACCGCGGAAACAATGGCATTCCTGACGCTTTCGCTGTGTGAGCTGTTTCGAGCCTACACTGTGCGTTCAGAACGCGCCTCGCTGTTTTCCATCGGAGTGTTTTCGAATAAATGGATGCAATACGCGGTGGGTCTTTCGATTACGCTGTTATTAATCGTCTGCCTGGTGCCATTCTTGCAAAACATCTTCAATACACATTGGTTGTCCGCCGGGGAATGGGCAATTGTGGCCGGGTTGGGAATCATCCCGGCTATTGCGGAAGAAGTGACGAAATTTTTCTTAAGGATGGAAAAAGCCTGAGGCCCACCAGCTGTCGAAAACAACCTGGTGGCTGAATTTTCAGATCAGCTCCTGATTATCTTTTTTCAACCACCCAAAAGTGAGAAAGGCCGGTGGCTTTAAGGGGGGTGCGCTCAAGAGTCTGGAGCAAACCCCGCAGCACCCGGCCTAATACACCGAAACGAGCAATGATATTGTCATACGCGCCGAATATGACCGTTTGCTCAACAAATAATACCGGCAGACCATCAAACAGCCGAGCCAGATCACGCTTCGAGTAGACTCGCACGTGCGGCGCAAGCCGGTTCCGCCATTCACGCGGCAGGTAATTGACAAAAGGCTTGTTCCCAAAATAGTATCTGCCACGCCAGAAAATACCATGAGTCTCAAATGGATAGCCACGGTTGGGAACAAAGATCACGATCCGGCCTCCAGGCTTGAGCACCCGCAGCATCTCGCGCACCGCGAGCACATCATCGGCGACATGTTCAAGCACTTCATGGCTCAGAACCAGGTCAAACCTGCCATCTGGATAGGGCAGGTACTCACCAGCGGCATTGATGATACGGGGACTTTGCTGGGCGGCCTGGCTGGCGCGCTCAAAATCATACTCCAGGCCAAAAATCTGCCCACCGGATGGAGTCAGGTGCTCCACGTACATACCCACCCCACAACCATTTTCAAGCACAACACCTTGCGCCCTGGCACCAGCGGCGTTTAGTATCATCTCCAGGCGGCGCAGCTGCCCTGCGCGCCAGACATAAGATGGTTCGCCGCGCAGGGCGGCTTTTTCCATGTCACGATCTTCACTCATGAGCGTATTATACCTGTCCTATTTCTGGCCCCAATGAATGGCGATCGTGCCAAACATGAGACGCTTAAAACCGATTTCTTTGAAACCAACAGCGGCCATACGGCTGGCCAGCTCTTCAGCGGTTAGGAATGCCTCGGTTGAATCGGGCAGATAAGTATAGGCGTCACTTTGCCCTGAGAGCAGCGTTCCCAGCATAGGGATAACAACATGCATATGCAGCCAGATAAATGGCGAAAGCAGGTTACGCCCAGGGCGAGTGGTATCAAGAATGACAATGCGCCCATCTGGCTTTAGCACACGGAACTGCTCTCGCAGAGCGGCCATGCTATCAATCACATTGCGCATTAAAAAACCGGAAACAACCGCGTGAAAAGAAGCTGACAGGAAAGGCAGATGGAGGGCATCCGCATTGGACCAACCAAACTGGTCACCAGATTTACGGCCAGCACGCATCATTTCAAAGGTGAAATCAGCGGCGGTAACGCGGGCAGTCGGCTGCTGCGCAAGTACCTCGCGGGCAAGATCGCCGGTACCGGTGCCCAGGTCGAGCAAACTTGCTCGCGGATGGAGCCCTGCGCGCCTGGCAACTTCCTTACGCCAGCGCCCATCCTGCCCGGCGGTCATCAGACGGTTCATCAGGTCATAGCGACTGGCAATACGGGTAAAAATGTCTTGAACATAACGTGATTTTTCTTCACCAGATAGGTGGGTCATAGAGTCTCCAGAATGAGGCTATTATAGCGGGTTTCAAGATCTTTGATGCAGTCCGAGAGAATAAAAAAATGCGAAAACAATAAAGACAATTTGGCTATTGTATTGTGCTGGTCTAATCCCTTATACTATTTTTAATAGGCTGGTTTATTCAACACCAGACAAAAAAAGGAGGCTGCCGGTCGTAAATGACGACCATCCCGATCTTTGGATTTTTTTACGCGAATGTTAGCCTGCAGCATATCAAACAAACTCATCAACAAGGAGCCTGAAATATGAACCCCAAGCAAACTGCACTGGTCCTGATTGAATATCAGAACGACTTTACCTCCGATGGCGGCACACTGCACGCGGCTGTCAAAACGGTGATGGACAGCACAAATATGCTCGCAAATACCCTTGATCTGGTCAAGCAAGCCCGCGAACTGGGCATCACGATCATTCACACCCCGATCACCTTTACCGACGACTATCATGAACTGACAGCTCAACCCTACGGCATCCTCAAGGGTGTTGTGGACAGCAGATCCTTCCGCAAGGGCTCATGGGGCGCTGAAATCGTCGATGTGCTCAAACCCGAACCCCAGGACATCGTTATAGAAGGCAAACGCGGCCTGTGCGGCTTTGCCAGCACCAACCTCGACTTTATCCTGCGCAGCCGCGGCATCACCAGCGTGGCCCTGGGTGGGTTCCTGACAAACTGCTGCGTCGAATCAACTATGCGCACTGCCTATGAAAAAGGCTATGACGTGGTCACCCTCAAAGACTGCACTGCCACGCTGAGCGAGGAAGAACAACACCTGGCCGTTGACAAAAACTACCCCATGTTTTCCAGGCCGATGAATCACGACGAATTCCTGGCCGAAGTCAGCGGGGATAGAGTCGTCGAAACCGCCAGCCGCGGTTACAACGCATAAAAATCATCTGGCAAATCTGTTAGTCAAAACCCACAATTTCCTGGAAAAATAGGCCAGGAAGGGATACGCAAAGGGGTTGTCCAAAAAGTTGGACAACCCCTTTTTCTCTTTGAGCTCTCGGCCAAGTGCAAATCCAAAGGCAAGAACCTGTTCTGGATCAGCATTGGCACGCTTGGCAATCCTTCTTGCAACTGTTTCCGGGTCTTCGTGAGCATTTAGGCGCTGGAATAATTCGGCTTTGTAACGTTTTAGGTGATTTTTGTTGCGGCGGTTTCCATGCCATTTCACCGGTTTTCGTATCCGGTGCCAGGTATGTGATACCATCATGAAGAAAAAATAGGATAAATGTCACATCTAAATTTTCCCTGGTGAGTCAATAATTGGGCTTGAAAGAATGGATGGGCTTTCCAGCGGAAGGATCATTAGGAAATCTGATTTTCATGAAGACCGGGTTTTGGAGTGCAGCTACAAAGTGGGTTGGGAGAATATAAATTGGAAAATAGACGACTTGGATGCCTATCTGGTTCGGCCATTGTTGCAACTATCATTTCAACGTTAATGATTGTTGGCATCGTATTTGCCAGAGGCGGGGGGATGTTTTCTGCTGGCAGCTTAAATGCTCAGGTTGGAAAAAATCTGAATGGGGTTACTTCTCATGCTGAAACCGGCAGTCATTGTGATCAATGCCATGCTGCCCCCTGGAGCAGCGAGACCATGACGGATCGCTGCCTGGCATGCCATTTGGATGTAAAAACTCAACTCGCAGACCAGCAATCCATGCATGGGGTTATGATAAAGACTGCAGATATACCGTGCCAGGCCTGTCACCCAGATCATCGCGGCCCAACAGCAGCTTTGACCGATATGAACCCGGGTAGTTTTCCCCATCAGAATCTGGGTTTTTCGCTTCAGGCGCACAAACAGCGCAGTGATTCTCAGGCTTTTACATGCAGCGATTGTCACATCGGGGATATCACGAAATTTGACCAGGCTGCCTGTATAGACTGCCATAAAAAGATCGACGTGGCTTTTATGCCTGCGCATATTCAGGATTACCCTGGCGATTGCCTGAATTGTCACGACGGCGTCGAATCGGTCAGTAAAAACTTTGACCATGGTCGCATGACTTTCAAATTGGATGGCAAACATATCGGATTGGCTTGCGTGAAATGCCATCTCGATGCGCACAGCCCAGCCGATTTAAAGGCCACCCCGCTTGAGTGCAGTTCATGCCACCAAAAAGATGACGAGCATGCTGGCAAGTTTGGACAGAACTGCGCAGCCTGCCACAGCGCTGCCGGTTGGAAACCCGCCAGCTTTGACCACAATCTCTCCGGGTTCAAACTGGATGGCAAGCATGTCGATGTGACCTGTAATGCCTGCCATAAAAATAATGTTTTCAAGGGGACGCCTGCAACCTGCGCCGCCTGCCATGCTGATCCAACGTATCATGCCGGCATGTTCCCAGGCCAGGCCTGTTCGGATTGCCACAGCACAGCTTCCTGGCGCCCGGCAAAGTACAATGGGACTCACAGTTTTCCGATGGATCACGGCGAGAAAAATAATACCTGCGCAGATTGTCACCAGCCAACACTAACGCAGTGGACGTGCAGCACCTGCCATGCTCAAAATGAAATCAGCCGCAAACACCAGGAAGAAGGCATTTCAGACTTTAGCGATTGCCTGCGCTGTCATGCCAGCGGTCGGAAGGAAGAAGGGCATGGCGGTGGGGAAGGTGGCGATGATTGATTGTTCGCCAGGTGATCATCCTGTATTATGAGTTAATCTTTGGATTTCCCCCAGCAAGTGGTGTTTTGGCAGGAAGATCACCCGCCAAAACACCACAAAAAACTCCCTTACTTACACAACAATCAGTGGGCGCATCATGTCGTGCTCTTCGTGGTCGAGAATGTGGCAGTGCCAGACATACTCGTTGCCCCCGATGACGGTGCCGTTCATATCCTTACGCGGGCTGGTGGGCACGCTGAAAGGCACCACGGGCAGATCAAACTTCATGATGATGGTGGTCACCTCACCCGGGTTCATGTGAACAGTTTCCTTCCAACCCAATTCGATCGCGTCCGGTCCCCTGGCATCCGCCGTGTATAAAGGCGCACCAGGTGCTTCTGCAGTGGGATGTGAGTATAAATAGTTGCCGTTGGGATCCGTGAACGACCGCCTCCCCAAAACCTGCACAGTAGCGAGATGGAAATGCATTGGGTGCGTATCCATGGTCAAGTTTGCGATCTGCCAGACTTCTGTGGAGCCAGCCTTGACAACCTCGGTAGCAGCGTCATCGTAGGCGCGCGCGTAATTGGTGCCATTATCTGGGGCTTCAGGATCAACATAATAACCCATCGGTAAAGGCGCAGGCTGGTCAGTACCCAGCATTTGAACCAGGCGGCCGTAATTGTCGAATGCCTCGTTCAGAGTCAGATTGCGGATCGGGATACCCGCAGGAAGTACCAGTGCGCCATTGTCGAATGTTGCGGCAAGTGGGGCCAGGAAAGGATCAATGCCTGAAAGCGGCGAAGTAGCCAATGACAGGCTGGGATCGATTAGCATGGGAACATCCGTACCGGTGGCAGCAGTAACCTTGGCGATGTCGAAACGCATGATTACACGTGTATTCAGACCCAGCGGATCAGGACTATTGAAATCGTAACGCGGATCACCGCCAGGGAAGGGCGCTGGAGCATCGTTGTACAGGATAAATTTCTTGCCGCCGAAACCCTTGAAGTCCACGATTACATCCCAGCGTTCGCCGGGAGCAGTCAGCAGGCTGCCGCCTGGGTTGGCTATATCAACCGTAGTGGGGTCCAGTAAATTTAGAGGTTGGTTTGAAGACACCTGTACCGGGTTGGATAGGAAACCACCTTCGGTACCAATAACCAGGAAGTCTGGGCCCCGGCTGTTGAGATTAGGTTTCCCGGTGCCGTCATCCTCGTAGAGCTGTAAATTCAGGAAGCGGGCCTGGCAGGCGTTCAGGATGCGCAGGCGGTATCGTCGCGCTAACAGCCCTGCCTTGGGATGTACCACGCCATTAACCAGCATGGTATCACCGAACATTTCCGGAATCACTGAATTTGTTGCAGGCGGTGTGAAGGGTGTGGTGCCTGCCGGCGCGGCATCCCAACGGTCGTATTGGTGGGGATACCACAGGCTGCCTGGTAATTTTTTCCCTGTCCAGGTGGGATCCGTGGTGGCGATATTGGCATCGACAAAGATCTTATCCTGGAAAACAAGCGGAATTTCAAGGCCACCTTTTTCGATGAAATCCGGAAGCCCCAGGGCTACCAGCCCGGCTTCGAAGGCATCACGGATGATGTAAGCGGATGCAATGCCGGCGTAGGCGTTCAGGCGAGTGATTCCAACGGCGTGATCGTGATACCACATAAAACGGGCGCTCTGGTTATTAGGGTAATAAAACTCTGCCTGCCCGGGCTGCAATCTAGGGTTGATCGCCTTATAAATATTCATCTTCCCACTTTGCGCGCTGGTGCCGTATTTGCCTTCTTTATCAAACCATGCAAATGGCCCACCGTCACTGATCCAGGGTACTCCGCCGCCGTGCAGATGGGTTGACACACGATTATCGCCCAGATCGGCGCCCATGATGGTTTTGTCGATCATCAGCGGGTGTGTATTCTTATCCAGGTTATTCTGGAAGGTGATTTGGACCGGTGTGCCTTTTTGGGCAATAATGATGCCACCCAAATGCCTTTGATCAACCGAGCCGCCCAGGTTTTTGCGTGAATGATAGCCGCGCAGGGTGGTAGACCCCAGCTTGGGATGCAGCTTATCGGTGTACTGGTTGACATCGATAGTGTAGTGCTGAGCTACAATTGTGCCGCCCGCCCACGATCGTGCGCCATCTGGAAGCGCCACGGGTATCCCGTTCGGATCCAAAGGGTACACTCCCCGCAGGGGTTGGATAAATTTAGCCAGGCCCTTGCTCTGGGCAAACGCATTGACGACAAACTGCGGCAGGCCAAATTTTGTCAGCAATAAACTGGCGCCCGTAGCCGCTCCAAGCTTCATAAAATCTCTTCGCGAAATCATAAATCTATCCTCCTAAAAACATGAACATATCTTTGCCGGTCGAGTATTAATACAAACTTCATCTGAATTCACTGTATTATTATATTTTATCTCGATATATAAGACAATAATAATCGGGGATTAAATAAGAATTATCGAAAGGATAGGTTTTCCGTTGAAATATTAAACCTGGATTAATCCTTGCTTAATACTTTTTAGACAGCTGCAGCGATTTTTAGACCTGTTTTGCTAATTCAGGCGGCTAAAAGGATTAATCCACATCATCCCTGGGCCCATCCGACCCGCAAAAAAACAGGAACGCTTTTTCGCTCCTGTTTTTTTGAAGTATCATCCCAATATTGTCATGGACTGGCTTGACCTTTTTTTATGGCCAGGGTTCGATATGGTAAGATTCAGAATCTTCTTCTTACCGAGAATTGCTGTTGCAAATTCATTCTCTTTGTGCTAGAATCTTGTGCGTAGATGAATATTGCAGGCGCTAAAAAAGTGGGAGCCCCCCACTTTTTCGTTTCTAGCTGGTTGTAACCAGCGCCTGAAGCTATTAAACCAAAATATCCGGGACCCAGGTCCTAAAAAAAAGATCAAAACGAGCCTTAAACAGGCTTTCGATCTTCTATTTTGAGACAGCCCGGGCAAGAGATATAATTAATAGGGAGTTCGCGCAAGATGAAAAACGAGTTTAATCTGGCTTTCAATGAAGTGCTGGAAGAAAAACAACTGCCCAAGGAAGTAATCCTGGCAGCGTTAGAATCGGCCATGGTATCGGCTTATCGCCGTGCCGTAAACGCTTCAAGCGCTCAGCATGTGGAAGCCAAAGTAGACCCTGAAAGCGGCAAGGTCCAGGTCTTCGCCGAAAAAGAAGTGGTGGAAGAAGTACAGGATACGCGCACCGAAGTCTCGTTAGAAAATGCGCGCAAAGTGAACCCAATCATCCAACTGGGCGATATGGCGATCATTGAATCCACACCCACCGACTTCGGTCGAGTTGCGGCACAAACCGCGCGCCAGGTAATTCAACAACGCATCCGAGAAGCAGAACGTGGCGCACAAATGCAATATTTCGAGCGCCAGTTAGGTGAAATTGTCAGCGGGGTGGTACAGGCCAGCAACCCACAGACCACAACAGTGGGGCTGGATATGAAAGCCGAAGGGGTCATGCCCGCCAACCAGCGCATCCCCGGCGAGAAATTCCGCATACATGACCGCCTGCGCGCCATCATCATGGAAGTGAAGGATGGTTCACGCGGACCACAGATCATCTTATCGCGAGCGCACCGCAATTTCCTGCGCCGCTTGCTTGAAAACGAAGTTCCCGAAATTTATCATGGCATCGTAGAAATCCGCGCCATCGCGCGCGAACCAGGCCAGCGCGCCAAGGTAGCAGTTTCTGCCACCCAGGCAGGCGTCGACCCGGTTGGCGCCTGCGTAGGCGTAAAAGGCGTGCGCATCCAGGCTATTGTGAAGGAACTGCACGACGAAAAAATCGATATCATTGAGTGGAATCAAGACCCGGTGATTTATATTTCCAAAGCCATCAGCCCGGCGCGCGTGAGCGGTGTTTACCTGACAGAAACCGAAAAAACCGCCACCGTGGTGGTGATGGATGACCAACTCTCGCTGGCAATTGGGCGTGATGGACAAAATGCGCGCCTGGCAGCTAAACTAACCAGTTGGCGCATAGATATCAAATCAGTGGTGGAAGCTGCCGGCGATACACTTGGCAAACTGCATTCCGAACCCGGCATGCAAACAACCGCCGAGCTTGAAAAAGACAACGTGGCGCGAATTGGAGAAATCCTGGGCAAGAAGGCCGAAGGTCGCCCAATTACCCCAGAAGAATACACCGCACTGGCGCAGTTCGTGGATCGCGTGGAACGCCGCAGCATCGAGCGCCAACGCATTGAGGATAAAGTCAACGCAGAAAGACTGGCTGAAGCCCGCGCCGGGATACCGGATGCGGCTTTCGAACAATCCCTGGAAACCCTGGGGCTGCCAGAACACGTTTTCAACATCCTGACCGAAGCCGATTACACCAGCGCAGGCGATCTACTTCTAGCAATGAAGCTGAGCCCGGACAAAGTACTGGGATTGGCCGGTATTGGTCCAAAAGCAATGCAGGCAATCGACAAAGCCGTCAAAGACACGACCACTGTAATTGCAGCACCGCAAGCAGTAGAGCCTGAACCAGTCGTTGAGGTTGCCCCGGTTGAAACACCCAGCCTGGAAGAGGAACCTGTTGTCGAAATACTCGGGACCCCGGAAGTTATTGAAGTAGCGGTTATCGAAACAACAGCTGTGCCCGCCACGGAAGAAACCGCCGAAGTCTCATTTGAAGAGTTATTCAAACTGGGCCCAGAGACGATCCGTCCTTCCAGCGAGGAAGATGACAAGACGGATAAGAAGGGCAAAAAAGGCAAGAAGTCAGTCGAATATCAATTCGACGAAGACCGTGGCGAAGTGGTTGGTCGCAAGAAACACAAACGCGGTGATGCCGAGTGGACCGGCGAAGACTGGTAAAAATGGCCGGCAAATCTGCCAAACCAAAACATGTTCCCCAGCGGACTTGCGTAGGTTGTCGCACGGTATTGGCCAAGCGCACACTTATGCGCATAGTACGACTGCCTGATGGAGTCTTTATCGATCCAACAGGAAAGTTAAATGGCAGGGGGGCCTATTTGCATGATAAAAAGACTTGTTGGGAGCGCGGCCTGAAAGGTGGGCTTTCGAGTGCATTGAAAGTCACCCTGACTGCCGAAGACCGTCACAGGCTGGAAGTTTATTTGGCCAGCCTGCCGGAAGAATCTGCTGCTGCTCTCCCGAGCACAGATATTACGGATACGCAAACCTGATCGAGCAGCCATGTGACATTCTCTTTAGCTCACTAGGCACGATTATCAGGCTGTCCCAACGGGCAGGAGTAGTTCAATGTTGGAGGTGTCCTTATGAGCGATAAGAAAATAGAAATCCCGGCTGCGATCGGTGTACGTGATTTGGCCCAGAAGATGGGCATCAGCCCAATCGATGCAATCAAGAAACTCATGGCCAACGGCGTGATGGCCTCCATTAACCAGGCTATTGATTTTGATACCGCGGCTATCGTAGCCGCTGAATTCGGATTCGACGCCACGCCTGAAGCGCGGGTGGTGGAAGAAAAAGAACAAGCGGGTGAAATCCCAATGTGGCGACAAAAAATCGCCAATGAAAAAACCAGTGACCTGGTCAACCGCCCTCCGGTGGTGACAATCCTGGGACATGTTGATCACGGCAAAACATCGCTTTTGGATGTCATTCGCATGACAGATGTAGCCGCGGGCGAGGCGGGGGGTATCACCCAACACATCGGGGCATACCAGGTGGAGAAGGAAGGCCGGCTAATCACATTCCTGGATACACCCGGTCATGCTGCATTTACAGCCATGCGTGCGCGCGGTGCCCAGGGAGCAGATATCGTAGTGTTAGTGGTAGCCGCCGATGACGGTGTGATGCCACAAACACGCGAGGCAATCGCACATGCCAAGGCTGCGCGTGTGCCAATGATCGTGGCACTGAACAAAGTTGACAAGGCGAATGCCAACCAGGATCGTGTCAAAAACCAACTGGCTGAGCTTGAACTCATCCCCGACGAATGGGGTGGAAATACAATTGTTGTACCTGTTTCCGCCCGGCAAAAAACAGGTATTACCGATCTACTGGCTTCCATCTTGCTCGTAGCTGACAGCCTCGAAATTCGAGCCAATCCACAGGGCAAGGTAATTGGTACCGTTATTGAGGCCGAAGTAGATAAGACCAAGGGCGTCATGGCCAGCCTGCTGGTCCAAAACGGAACACTTAAGAACGGTGCTGTGGTGGTGGCAGGTCTCTCACAGGGACGAATTAAGGCCATGTACGATTATCGCGGCAAACCAGTCCAAAAAGCTGGCCCTTCTTTCCCGGTGGAAGTATTGGGAATGAATGCGGTGCCATCTGCGGGTGAAATTTTTGAAGTGGTCGAGAGCGAACGTGTAGCCCGTGAAATTGTCATCAAACGCCAGGAAGCTCTGAAAGACCACTCTGCTTCGGCAAAAATGTCACTTGAAGATCTGTTCGCTCGCTTCAAAGCGGGAGAACTTAAAGAACTGCGCCTGATCCTGAAAGCCGATGTACAGGGCTCGCTCGAACCGATCGTCAAAGAAATCAATGAACTGGCCAGGGATAAAAGCACCGAAATTGCCATCAAAGTTCTCTATGCCGAAACAGGCAATATCGGCGAAAATGATGTTATGCTTGCTTCAGCATCCAAAGCTATTTTGCTGGGCTTCAATGTACAGGCCGAAGTGACTGCGCGGCGACTCGCAGAAACTGAAAACGTTTCAATCAGACTTTACGACATCATTTATCGCCTGACAGAAGACATCGAAAAGGCGCTAAAAGGGATGTTACAGCCGGAATTCACCGAGAAGCACATCGGGAAAGCCCAGGTACTGGCAGTGTTCCCGATCTCAAAGGTTGGAAAAATTGCCGGGTGCCGTGTTTTGGAAGGCGAACTACGCCGTAATGGAAAAATTCGTCTTAAACGTGGCAACGATACCGTTTACGAAGGCGATGTAGCATCACTCAAGCACGAGAAGGACGATGTTCGCGATGTACGCGTTGGTTTCGAATGCGGGCTTGGACTTAAAAACTTTAATGATATGCTCGTAGGCGATATGATCGAATGCTACAGCTTAGAAAAAACGGGTTGATGTACACCAATATACCCGATCGCAATTAAGTGATCAGAAATCGAAAATAAATTATGCCATCTGGTGTTAGATTACAAAGAATTGCAGATCGCATCCGCGAAGAAATCTCGGATATGCTGATCAAAGAAATTAACGATCCACGCCTGTACCAGGTCTACGTAACCGATGTGCGCGTGGACCGCGAACTGGCGTATGCGGATGTTTATGTCTCAGCCGTGGAAGGAAAATCAAGAGCTGCTGAAGCTGTTGAAGGAATGGAAAGCGCCAGCGGTTATCTGCGGCGCAACCTGACCACGCGGGTGGAGTTGCGCGCATTCCCTCGATTACGCTTTCATTGGGATCCCACCCCGGAGAATGCTGATCACATCGAAAAAATCCTGGCGAAATTACGAGAAGAAAAAAAATAAGCTTTTGGGTTATACTAAGTATCAGATCGGTGGGGTTGTTTCTGGAGGGATGACAACCCCGGCGGCACAAGCATTCAAGGAGTTTTGAGCACGCATGAACGATATTAACGCAGATATAAATGCCAAAATAGCCTCTGCGAAAATCATTTTGATCGTTTCTCATGTCCGCCCGGATGGTGATGCCATCGGCGCAATGTTGGGACTTGGATTGGCATTGCAAGAATCAGGCAAAACCGTTCAGATGGTATTGAACGACGGGTTGCCGGCTTCGTTTCGCCATTTGCCAGGTAGTGGACAGGTCAAAAAAGAACCGCAGGGCCAGCCAGATCTATTCATCACAGTGGATTGCGCCGACTTTAAACGCACCGGAAAACAGTTTGAACATTACCGCAAACCGGACGTTAATATCGACCATCACGTCACCAATGAAAGATTTGGAGAATTAAACTTGATCGTGGCAGACGCAGTGGCGACCTCCGCGATCTTGACCGATCACCTGCCGCTGTGGGGTCTGACGATCAGCCAGGACGTAGCCGCCAACCTGGCGACAGGTATTGTGACCGACACGTTGGGATTCCGCACATCCAATACCACGCCAGCGTCCTTACGACAAATGGCGCTGCTCATGGATACCGGCATCAACATGCCCGAACTGTATACCCGCGCGCTGGTCAGCAGATCATTTTCAGCAGCCCGTTACTGGGGCGCCGGGCTTTCGAGCCTGAAGACTCTGGATGGCATCGTCTACGCCACAATGCGCGTGGCAGATCGCAAGCTGGCCGGTTACGGCGGGAATGACGATGCCGATCTGATCAATATCATTTCAGCAATTGAAGACCACATTGTGGGGATGATATTTGTCGAACAACGCGATACTGTCAAGATTTCATGGCGCGCACTCCAACCAGGTATAGATGTTTCACAAATTGCCAAACATTTTGGCGGTGGCGGCCATAAGGCCGCTGCGGGAGCAGATATTTCTGGTAATATGGAAGAAATTCAACCGCGTGTGTTACAGACCACGCGTGAAATGCTCAATCTTTAGGGGACAGGAGGATTATTATGGATGACCAGGATATTAAAAACGCAATCTCAGGGGTACTCGTCATTGACAAGCCAATCGGCATGACTTCTCACGATGTAGTCAATGCTGTCCGCTTTGGGACGGGCATTCGCCGCGCCGGGCATACCGGCACCCTTGACCCGCGAGCATCCGGAGTGCTGGTGATTCTCGTTGGTCCAGCAGTGCGACTAAGCGAATATGTGTCGGCGTCTGATAAACGCTATCAGGCCATTATCCGTATGGGCGCCTCCACCGACACCTTTGATGCCGATGGGCGCTTCACCCAGCAGTCCACATCACCGTTCAGCGTAACCGAAACGCAGTTCGAAGAAACTCTCAAGCAATTTGTGGGAGAAATCGAACAAACACCACCGCCTTATTCAGCCGTGAAAGTGCGCGGACGCCGTGCTTACGATATGGCACGCAAAGGTGAAGAAGTCGAGCTGGCCCCGCGAAAAATAAATGTTTACCACCTGGAAGTGCTCGAATGGGCCCCTCCTGAAGTGGTTGTGGATGTTCACTGTTCGTCTGGCACTTATGTGCGCTCACTGGCAAATGATATGGGCAACGCCCTGGGCTGCGGTGGCTACCTGGTTGGGCTGCGCCGCACAAAAAGCGGGCGCTTCAGCCTGCGCGACGCCACTCCACTGCGTAAACTCCAGGAATCTTTCCGCGCTGGGAACTGGTACCAATTCCTGATCCCGGCAGCAGAAGCTTTGGGTGACTGGCCCGCTATTGAGCTGAACCCGGATGCGGTCGATAACGTCAAACACGGTCACCGCATCCCAGCCAACCCGGCAGACAAACCCGGCATCAACAACCTTGTGCGCGGTGTCAGCATGGCTGGCGAACTGGTGGCATTGATGGAGTTGGATCAGACCACGAGCGAATGGCAGCCAAAAAAGGTTTTCTTTTCATAACCTCAAAATATGCCCCAACATTACCGCTCCCTGGAAGCCGCAAATCTTACCAGTACCTGGCTGACCATCGGCGTTTTTGACGGTGTCCATCGCGGACATCAAGAAATCCTGCGCCAATTGACGGCAGGCGCGCATGCAAATGACGCGCCTGCCGTTGTGTTGACTTTTAATCCACACCCGGCCATGGTTCTGGCTGGACGGGATATTAAGTGCCTGACCACTCTCGATGAACGCGCCGAAATTATGTTTGGACTTGGTGTTGATGTTGTCATCAGCATGCAGTTTACACGCGAGCTGGCCCAACACACAGCCGAAGATTTTATGTCTGATCTTAAACGCCAGCTCGGTCTTAAAAAACTGCTGATCGGATATGATTTTGCCCTTGGCAGAGACCGTGCCGGTAATTTTGAGCGCCTTGCTCACATCGGCACACAACTGGAGTATGAGGTCAGCGCCGTAAATGTCATTCGGCTGGGGCAGGATGTAATTTCATCGACCAGTATTCGGAAAGCCATTTCTGAAGGGGCAGTCGGACGGGCCGCCGATGAGCTGGGAAGGCGCTATGCACTCAGTGGAACCGTTATCCCAGGCGATGGACGCGGACGCACCATCGGAATCCCTACAGCCAACGTGGATGTTTCGCCTGAGAAAGCCATTCCAGCCAATGGCGTCTATGCCTGCAATGCAGTGATCGATGGCGAAACCCGCAAGGCAGTCGTAAACATTGGGGTGCGGCCAACATTCACAAACGGAGAAGCGCTGGTACAGATTGAGGCGCATTTACTGGATTATTCCAATGATATGTATGGGAAATTTAAGA
>CAIMZS010000561.1 GCA_903846015.1 uncultured Anaerolineae bacterium
CTGATGGCAATCTCCTAGGGGTGAAAAGCGCTGGGTGTGTCCGCCTGTTTCACGGTTTGAATTGAGTATTTTCTAAAGAGAACCTCAAGTGCTGATGTCAAACGGAGTCTGACTGATGCCAATCAACATCGAAATCGATTTTCGGGGGGTCATTTGCGCGCTTTCGTTCAACCTGACCCCAATTCTGGTCGTATCCAGCGCTGAAAATATTTGCGGTTGACCCACGTCAACCGGCCAATTATTCATGCCTGGGATTAACGGGATGCTGGTATGGAAACCTGAAGCCTTTGACTGCGCTTTCAAGTCGTCGCAAACTGCCACGCGCAGGGTTGTCGCAGCCACCGACCCGAAACCATCCAGGGCGAAGCTGTAGGCCGGGTTCTCGTTCGACAATGCTGCGATTTTGGTTTCAAGCCCTGAGCCCAATGTGCAAACCAGCAAGGCAATCTGCTGCGCGCCAGCCAGGTGCTGGGCGACAAAAGCACCGGTCAACCAGAGATCGCCAGCCAGCGTGAAGCTCTCGGTGCTCATATTTTCAACGGGCAGGATCCTATACGTCGCGACCGGCTTTATCAACTGCCAGCCTTCCGCCAGGGCCTGTTCGGCAAGAGCCACCAGGTTCGGCCTGCGCTGTCGAATTACAGCCGGGTCAGCCCCCTGCCCGCGCAGAACCATGTCTACATCAATCTTTAAATTTTCGTACAAACGTACAACCTGTTCACTCATAAGCAGCCTCCTTCATTTTAAACATCTCGCCTCACTATATGTACCGTATGGATTGCCTTATACGGCGGCAGCCTTCATCAAAGCCAGCTCAACCTTCGCCGCGCCTGGGTGTCCGATCAACAGCACCTTTTCATCGACCACCAGCGCAGGTGTACTCATCACGTTGTAAGATATGATCGTGGGCAGATCGGTCACATACTCCACCTGCGCTTGCCAGTTGTTTTTTGTGACCATCGCTTTGACATCTGCCAGCAAGCGTTTGCAGGCTACACAGCCTGTTCCAAGAACCTTTATGTTTGTCATGTCTGTAGTAACGACTTCAGTCGTTTAGCGAGGAAAAGCAATGAAAATCGTCGCTGAGATGCAAAATCATTATCGGAAAAACTATAGTTCTTAAAAATCTGCGCATTATGTGAACTCTGTGCATTTAATTTCTTGCTTTTTGTACAAAAATCCAATTCATAAGCTCCAAAAAAGGAGACCGGCCATGATAAACGAAAATAGTCAGAGGCGCATCACAGGTACTGTGCCTCAAGCAGTTCAGTTTGCACCTTTTTCAAGGTGTCCACGCAAGGCCTTGTGGCTGGAGGCCTGAACCTGCTTCCAGATGATCTCCTTCAAAAAGAGCAGCGCTTCTTTTTCATCCTGATCAACCAGGATCATCTGTAACTCGGTCTGTTGCTGCTCATCCAACACCACATTTACTTTTTGCATATCGCCTCCTTGCTTCGGGCTGATTGCAGCCTGAACACACTTTGTTACCAGGTTATGCCTTTGCTGCGCAAAGCATCCAGACAATCCTGTCATTCTTGACGCAGGCGTAGCGCTCGACCATCACTTCACCGCAATCGGTGCAGATCGGATTATTGAAATCATGCCCGCGTCCAGCAGGGTATTGGGTTTCACCAACCGGCCCAATGATGAAAAGCTGTTCTGCGGGGGTGCCAGCAGACCGGAGAAGATAAAACCCGCCATTGCGCTGACGATGTAGAGAGTCATGCTAAACCTATAATCGATAATTTGAGTGAAGTTTAGCCCAAAATAAGGGGCAAGTGTGTGTAACGTGCCCCTTATTTTAAGCCGTAACAACCTGCCGCAGCGCCAACTCAACTTTTGCAGCACCTGGGTAGCCGGTCATGAACACTTTTTCATCAACCACCAGGGCCGGCGTTTCCATTACACCGTACGCCATAATGGAAGGCAGATCGGTCACGTACTCCACCTGCGCCTGCCAGTTGTTTTTTGCAACCATCGCTTTGACATCTGCCAGCAAACGCTTGCAGGATACACAGCCTGTTCCAAGAACCTTTATGTTTGTCATGTCTGTCTCCTAAAATACAAGATTGAATAGATAGCCGGTGATAATGATGGCAAAGGCCACCACGCCGACAAAAACAGCGATCAACTGTGGTTTGAGCACCCGCCGCAAAATGACCAGCTCGGGCAGGCTCAGGCCAACGACCGCCATCATGAAAGCCAATACTGTGCCGAGCGCAGCGCCTTTTTCCATCAGCGCATGCACAACCGGGATGATGCCTGCCGCGTTCGAATAAAGTGGCACGCCCAAAAGCACCGCCGCCGGGACGCTCCACCAGGCCTGCTTGCCCAGGATACCGGCCAGGGCGCTTTCGGGCACGTAGCCATGAATCCCAGCGCCCACTGCAATGCCAACGACCACATATAACCAGACCTTGCTGACGATTTCTTTGGTGCTGTCCCAGGCGATTTCAAAACGGTTTGTCCAGGTGGGCTGCTCGGGCAGGTTGGCGCCCTTGCCAACCTTGATCTGCCAGACAAAGTCTTCCACGTAGCGTTCCAGCTTGAGGCGGCCAATGATCACCCCGGCCACGATGGCGATGGTCAGCCCGGAGATCAGGTACAGCCCGGCCACCTTCCAGCCGAACATGCCGAACAGCATGACAAGCGCCACTTCATTGACCACCGGCGCGGAAATCAGAAAGGAAAACGTCACGCCCAACGGAATACCAGATTCGACGAAACCGATAAAGAGTGGAACAGCCGAGCAGGAACAGAAGGGGGTGATGATACCCAGCGCTGCTGCCATTACGTTGCCAACACCTTCGCGCTTGCCGCCCAGCCAGGCGCGGGTTTGTTCGGCGCTAAAAAACGAGCGCAGCATGGTGATCAGGAAAATCATGCCGCCCAGCAGCAGGATGATTTTGGGAACATCGTAGCAGAAAAAGGCCAGCGATTGGCCCAGGTGTGAATCCAATGGCAAGGCCAAAAGACCATAGGCAATCCAATTCGCAAAAGGTTCGATGACATTGTATAACGCGAACCAGATCACGGCCGCCAATACGACCAAGCCCCAGGCGCGCCAATCAATGTGGGCGGCAGGTTTTTGTGCTTGTTCTTGAGACAATTGATTTTGCATAGAAGAAATCTCCCGGTTTTATTCAGAAAAACGAATATAGTTTGGCAAAAAAAAAAGCGCCTAAATTTGGAGCAGCTCCGTTTTGAGGGCAGGCTCCCCCAGGCAATGCGGGCAGGAACAGGTATTCGGCGCAGGTTTAGCGGCAGTTGGATACAGGCCCGTCATCTGGCGCATGGCATCCAATACATCAAAGATTTCAGGGCGGATGATACGGTAGAAGATGTTCAACCCATCGCGGCGATCTTCCACCAGGCCCGCATCGCGCAAGGTCATCAACTGCTGCGAAATATAGGCCTGTCGATAGCCAAATGTCGCTTCCATGTGGCAGACGCAGGCCTCACCCTCCCGCAGCAGATCAAGGATGACCAATCGAGCCGGGTGCATCAGCGCTTTATACAATTTGGTTTCTTGCTTGTAGATTTCCATGTTTTACCTATATTCAATCTTTTGAATGATTATACGCTCATCCAAACTGCTGTCAAGGATGACAATTGTCATGAGTTTTGAGGCATGCGTTTGCGCTGGTGAATATAGTTACACAACCTTGTCCAAAAGTTTAAACTCTCTTTACATTGGGTTGCTAGAATGGAAGCATGGTTGCAAACAAGCAACTTCAAATCAGACAAAACCTTTCAGGAGTAAAAAATGTTCAAAAATTTTCTAATCGGGATTTTCTCAGCCATACTGGTTGTGGCGCTTGGAACCGCGGCTTACAATGTGATTGGCGTGAATGCGGCTGCCAGTGTGGCTGCCACGGCAGCCGGAACCGGTCGCGGTACCGGTGGGCAGGTTAATGGTAGCGCTGGACAGCCTGGCACCGGCACGTCAACTGGCGTTGTCACCGGCAACGGCAACGGTAATGGAACCGGAACCAGCGTCAATGTGCTGACCATCCCGGCATCCGACCTGAACGCAGACGAAGCCGCTGCGCTGCTCTTCATGATCGAAGAAGAAAAGCTGGCTCGTGATGTGTACACAACCCTTTACGCTACCTGGAATATCCAGACCTTCCAGAACATTTCGACCAGTGAGCAGACTCACATGGATCAACTCGCCCTGCTGGTCACCCGTTATACCCTGGCTAATCCCGTACAGGCGCCCGGTGTGTTCACGGATGCCAACTTACAGGCGCTATATAACAAACTTGTGGCGCAAGGCAGCCTGTCGATTGGCGACGCACTCAAAGTGGGCGGCGCGATTGAAGAAATCGACATCACCGACCTGCAGACCCGCCTGGCTCAGAGCGATAACGCTGATATTCAACAGGTCTACACCAGCCTGATGAGTGGTTCATACAATCACCTGAATGCCTTCTCCCGCACATTGAGCAATCTGACCGGCGAAACTTATGCCCCACAGTACCTGACCGCCGAACAATATCAGGGCATCAGCAGCAGCGCAACTGGCAACGCAGGGACTGGTCGCCCGGCATGGGCGGGCAGCGCTGGCGGCAAGAGCTCTGGAAAACCTTAAAAACATACTTCAAATGAACCAAACAGGACGGGTAGTAAAAAAGAGTATCGCCACTAAAACACAGTGGCGATACTCTTTTTATGGTTTTCTTCCGTTTCCACTACCACCGCCAGGTGACTGGCTTGGGGCGGGCATCCCACCACCTCCGCCGCCGCCGTTTCCATTACCACTCCCGTTACCAGTACCGGGCTGCTGCGTGGAATTGCCAGTCTGGGAGCCAGGTGTACAGGTACCGGCTGCGCCTGTGCCAGACCCAGGGCCTTAGCCTGAGCCTGGAGCAGGCGTGCCGGTTGTCATGGGATTTTGTGACCCATCCGCGCCTGGGCCGTAACCACTGCCGGAAGTGGGCGTGCCGGTCTTCCAGGAATTGTTGCCAGGCAGCGCAGTCTGTCCGCTCTCAGTGACACCGGCTGTGGGGCTGAATAACCCATTGCGACCCTGTCCACGTTGGCGCAGTTGCTGACGCAGCCAGCCCGGGTTTTGAATACCCTGTTGAGCCATTTGCTCCTGGTTTTGAAGCATGGTCTGGATACGGGTGTGCACCTGCTGGGCAGCCTGATTTTGCACATGCAATTGAGCCATGGCTTGTTCCTGCTGGCGTACCTGATCGCGCACCTGCTCAAGGGCGGAAATGGTCAGTTCATCAGACATACCGGCGGCCAGATCGAGGGCTTGCTGCTGTTGGTTTTCGAAACGGGTCACTACCAATTCGGGGATGGCGCTATCTGCCGCGAGCATTGCCTGAATTTCTTGTGTGCGGCGCGCAGAAAACTGCAGCGCCAGATCTAGCCTGGCCTGGGGGTCGCTTTCCCAATCCATGCGAACATCTTCAGTCCAGGTTTTCAACGGATAAAGAGTTTCGTCAGGTTGGGCGGCCTGTGCAGCGGCGACAGTTGTCGCGCCGCTGCCGAAGAGTGCGCCAAGCACGAGCAGTGCAGTCATAACTAGGTTAAACATGGGTTTTTGCTCCTTTTGCATACCGAACCGGAGGGTGTTAATTATTTCTTTCCACCTGTTCAGACGTTCCGGTGCGGAAAAAGATACGCGCGGAGCCTGTGGAGCAATTTTAGCCGCCTCGGCCAGGAATGCATCCCGGGCGCGGGCAGCAAGCTGAGGATCGCGCGCAGTCGAACGGCGCAACTCATGGAGCAATTCATCAAGCTTGGGGGCAATTTCAGGGTTTGGGTTCATAAAGGTTAATCCATTATTCCAATAACATTTTTTGCAAGGCTGCCACGGCGCGATGCTGGAGTGCCTTGATAGCGCCAACCGGTTTTTTTAGACTGGCAGCAACTTCATCCAGATCCCAACCATCCACAAAACGCAAGGCAATTACTTGCTGTTGTTCGGGGGTGAGCAAGCGCAAAGCAGCGCGCAACCTGGTTTGGACGATGCTTTGTTCGGCCTGTTCGCACGGGTCACTATCAGGCTGCGCCAGGTTGGAATCAGGATCGAGAGGCAGGGGCGGGATGCGCCTGTAGTGGTTAGTAACACTCTCAGCATACATCCAATAGACGGCGCGCCAAAACTGGCGCGCCGTCTTTCTATACGATCAATTTTGGATTTTGAATTGAGGGAGCCAAACTCAAGTTCTCAGCAATACGTGTATAATCATAAAAACTAACAAGAGCAAACTTGGTGAAAACCAGGGACGCAAAGCTGATGGGTCTAACACCGCTCCAGTGGCAAGGGCTGCGGGAAAGGCCAAAAAACTTTGAAGGCCGTGGATGGATTGTTTTTTTGGGCAGACTCGAACAAGTGGTTCGCTTTTTTAAAGTACGCTTAGCCACAGGCTCGTAACGAACAAGGCAAAAGCCGAAGCCCACCAAACCCAGGAACCAAAAAAAAACAAAAGCCCCATCTCCAACAACGGAGGATTCTCGATGATCACAGCGATCAAACGATGGTTTGCCCCGCCGGTTTTCGAAGGCGACGAGAAACAGATTTTCCGCATAAGGTTGATCAATTTCATGATCAATCTGGCTGTGTGTTTCATGAGTTTAATTGTGGCAGGTAATTTCCTGGACAGCCGCACACCACCCAGAAATTTTATAATTGACTTCGTTTTTATCGGAATATTCCTATTTTTACGCCGCCTGTTGTTCGCGGGTCAGGTGAAATTGGTCGGATATTTCATCACAATCTCCGCATTTATCTTGTTAACAGTTACTGCAGTCAGTGAAGGCACCGTTCTATCGCCAGCAACAACATTATTCTCGGTGCTGGTGATCATCTCTGGATTTTTATTCAATTTACCTGGCATCATCGCTGCCACGTTTACAAGTTCCCTGATTATAGGCGGCTTGATCCTGGCCCATCAAACCGGCAACCTGCCCCCTGCTTACCACACAGAATCTACTTTTCAGTGGGTTGTGTTCAGCTGCACATTTGGGGCGATCGGCGGGCTGGTATATTTTTATAACCGATTAACGGATCAGTCACTCGAACGCTCAAGAATAGAAATTCGCGAACGCAGGCGCGCGGAAATAGAACTGCGCAAGCTTTCCCGGGCTGTCGAACAAAGCCCGGCTTCGATCGTAATAACGGATCTGGATGGAAAGATCGAATATGTTAATCCACGCTTTACCCAGGTCACCGGGTATCGTTCTGATGAAGCCATTGGGCAAAACCCACGCATCCTGAAATCCGATCAAACCTCGCCAGAGACACACGTTGAATTGTGGAAAACACTGCTTGCGGGAAAAGAATGGCAGGGTGAATTTATAAATCAAAAAAAGGACGGCTCTTTATATTATGAATTCGCCATCCTTTCGCCTATCACAGATATGAATGGGGTACCTACTCATTATCTGGCAGTCAAAGAGGATGTCACAGAACGCAAACAGGCTGAAAACGCCTTGCGCGAGAGCGAAGAACTATTCCGCCATATGTTCGAAGATCATGACGCGGTGATGCTGCTAATTGAGCCAGGCACCGGGCAAATATTGGACGCCAACCACTCTGCAGAGAAATTTTACGGGTATTCACGCCTGACTTTGAAAACAATGACAATGGATCAAATTAATGTTCTGTCGATTGATGAAATCAACCAGGAAATGCAAAAGGCCGAGCGAGGTGAAGTAAATTACTTTATCTTTCCCCACCGGCTGTCAAATGGAGAAATCCACAGTGTTGAAACCCACTCATCTCCGCTAATACTGCACGGAAAGTCAGTTTTATTTTCGATCATTCATGACAATACCGAGCGCAAACAGGCGGAGCAAACAACCGCCCGACGCAACCGCGAGCTGGCAACATTGTACGAGACCTCACTGCAGGTAAATTCCATTTCCAACCTCACGGACCTGCTGCAGGTCACCATTCAACGCGCCTGCGACCTGCTCAATATATATTCCGGGGCGCTTTACTTGCGAATGGAGACTGAAGACCTTTTAGAGCTGGTTGTCGGCTATCATATTCCGCCGGAGTGGCTTGGCAAAAAAATCCACACAGACGAAGGCCTGGCAGGCCAGGTGTTTCAATCCAGGCAGGTGGTGATGCTGCCGGATTATCGAAACTGGAAGGGCCGGCTGCCATCCTTCAACAGCCAGGCCCGGCGCACCATGGGTATCCCGCTGCAAATCCATAACCAGGTTTCAGGAGTGGTTATCTTCTTCGATTCACAGGTCGGTTTGTTCAGCACAGAGGATGTGCGCCTGGTCAGTCTATTTATCGCCCAGGCAGCCATCGCCGTGGAAAATGCGCGCCTGTATGAAAACGCCAGGCATGAGATTGAAATACGCCGGCTGACCGAAATAAAACTGGGCCAGGCGAATGACACGCTCCAGGCGCAGTTGCAAGAGATCCAGGCTCTGCAAGCTTCTTTGCTCGAACAGGCCCTGCACGATCCATTGACCGGGTTGTACAACCGTCGCTATCTGAGCGTAACCACCGAGCGTGAAATCGCGCGAGCTGAACGCGAGAAAAGTTCATTGAGCATTATCATTTCAGATATCGACCACTTCAAAACAATAAACGATACCTATGGGCATCAAGTCGGCGATCGATTTCTGGTTGAAATCGCCAATTTGATCAAAAAGTTCGCGCGCGATTCGGATGTTGTCTGCCGGTATGGAGGCGAGGAATTCCTGCTGGTCTTGCCCGGAACAACCCTGGATTCTGCCGTAAAGCGCGCGGATGAAATCAGGCAAAAGTGCGCAGAGTGGGTCGTCCAACATGAGGGCAAGGACCTGCATGTGACCCTGTCTTTTGGCGTAACCGCGTATCCCGATCACGGGCTGGAAGCCGAACAAATTATCATCAAAGCCGATAAGGCCCTCTACAAAGCCAAGGATGCCGGGCGAAATAGAGTCTCGGCCTGGCAAAATGAAAAATCTTTGGAAGGAGAATAATATGACTGACCTTTTTGAACCACTCAGCATCCACGCTATCACACTGCGCAACCGGATTGGCGTTTCACCGATGTGCATGTACAGCTACAGCGACGGATTTTCGAATGACTGGCAGGTAACTCACCTGGGCGCGCGAGCTGCGGGCGGCGCCGGCCTGGTGATTGCAGAAGCCACCGCGGTTGAACCACGCGGCCGCATCACCGCTCACGACGTTGGGATCTGGTCAGACGCTCATATTGATGGGCACAGGCGCGTAACCCGCGTCATCAAAGCCAGCGGCGCAGTGGCGGGTATTCAAATTGCGCACGCTGGCCGAAAAGCCGGGTCGAGAAGACCGTGGGAAAGCCCAAAACCGGTTGGACAGGAAGAGTCGCATGGCTGGCAGGGGCTTGGACCCAGCCCGATCGCCTTCAGCCAGGATTATGCCGTTCCGCACGAAATGAGCGTGCAGGAGATCAAGGAAGTACAGAATGCCTTTTGCGCCGCCGCCCAACGCGCCCTGGCAGCCGGCTTTGAATGGCTCGAACTGCATGCTGCGCACGGTTATCTGATCCACAGCTTCTATTCACCGCTCTCGAACCAGCGCACTGATGAATATGGCGGCAGCTTTGAAAATCGCATCCGCTTTCTTTTGGAAACCATCCGCGCCATTCGCCCTGTCTGGCCTGAGCAGCTGCCGCTGACGGTGCGAATTTCCGGCACGGACTGGCAGGAGGGCGGCTGGACTGTGGATGAATCAGTCCGCCTGGCGCGCCATCTCAAAACGGAAGGGGTCGATCTGATCGATTGCTCATCTGGGGGCGGGGTGGCGCAAGCCAGGATTCCATTTGGCCCGGGTTACCAGCTGCCGATTTCTGAAGCTATCCGCAGCGGCGCAGAGATTCTAACCGCGGCGGTGGGGTTGATCACCCTTCCCGCCCAGGCAGACGAAATAATTCGCCAGGGTCAGGCTGACCTGGTTTTATTGGGTCGCGAGTTGCTGCGCGATCCGTATTGGCCGCTGCACGCCGCCCAGGTTCTCAAGCAGCCTGCGCCCATCCCGCCACAATACCTGCGGGCCTTTTAAATCTCGGCGGACAGTACCGCCCAAAAACGAGATCGCCACACCCGGCAAAGTACTCCAGGTGTGGCGATGACATTTCTGAATATTGGAGCAGTTGCTCACAAAAGGATCACTGCCAGGGCAGAATAATAGTAAAACAGCTGCCCTGGCCAAAAACGCTTTCGGCTGTCACACTGCCGCCGTGCATCTCAACCAGATTTTTAACCAACGAAAGCCCCAGGCCTGTGCCGGTATACATGCGCGAGAGGCTCGTATCCAACTGCTGGAAGGGCTGAAACAGGCGCGGCAAGTCCTGCTCCTGGATGCCAATACCGGTGTCAGTAACGCTAATGCGTACCTGCTTTGCTTCAGAAATACCAGTGACCGCCAATTCGATGCACCCATATTCCGGCGTAAACTTGACAGCATTGCTCAGCAGGTTCAGGATGACCTGGCGGAGGCGGCGTTCATCGCCGAGAATGACAATACTTTCAGGTTGGATATTAAATTTCACATCCAGATTCTTTTTCTCCGCCATTGTTTTGACCATTTGCAGGCTGGCACTGCAGATGCTTACAAGCATGCAGGGCGCTAGCAACAGTTCCAATTTACCCGATTGCAACTTGGAGAAATCGAGGATTTCATTAATCAACTCCAACAGGTGTTGACCACTTTTTTCGATGTTTTGAACGGCAGAGGTCTGTTTTTCGTTCATCTCGCCATACACTTTGAACGACATGACCTGCGCCAGGCCGAGAATGCCGGTCAGCGGTGTGCGCAGCTCGTGACTCATGATCGCCAGGAAATCGTCCTTGGCCCGCGAGGCGCGCACCAGCTCGCGGGTGCGGTCTTGAACACGTTGTTCCAGGGTAATATTCATCTGGCGAATTTCATCTTCTACACGCTTGCGTTCGGTGATATCCGCGAATGTCCCGACAACGCCGTCCAACCCGCCGCTGACGTTGATGATCGGCGCAGCGCAAACATTAATCCACGAGACCAGACCATCCGGACGGACGACACCCATGACGATATCCTTGATGGGCCGCTGCTCCTGGAAAGCGCGTGGACCAGCCATCTCTGATGGGGGCATCGCTGTTCCATCGGGACGGATGATTTCCCAATCCGAAGCGATATAGCTGCGGCTTTCGATTTCCGATCGATGGATGCCTAAAATTCGCTCAGCGGCAGTATTGGCCTGAACGATCTGACCCTCCGGGGAGATCAAAATTACACCCTCTTCCATCGTCTCAAACAGGCTGTGAAGGCGATTCTCACTCTCCCGCAGCGCATTAATCGCCTCTTCCCTCTGGGCTTCAATCTGCTTGCGCTCGGTGATGTCACTGTAAGTGATCACCACGCCGTGCCCATCCAGCGGAAGCGGTGCAGCCGTGACGTTGATCCAATTAATGGTATCGTCGGTTTTGACGATGCCCATTTCGACATTTTCCGCGCGTTGATTTTCCCTCAGCGCGCGCACACTGGCAAATTCATCCGGCGGCATTGGCGTACCATCCGGACGGACGATGCGCCATTCTGAACCGTCAATTTCACGTTGGATTTGTTCGTCCATCGGCACGCTGAGTATTTTTTCAGCAACGGCATTGGTTTCTATAATTTTTCCTTCAGCATCTGAGACAGTGATCCCCAAAGGGAAACTCTCAAACAGGGTCCTGTACTTGGCCAATGCAACGCGCAAAGCCTGTTCGTCCTGCTTGCGTTCAGTGATGGCATGGGTCATGCTGACAATGTGACGCACGTCTGCCAGGACAAGCATTTTGGCAGACACGAGGCCGACCAATTCACTGCCATCTTTGCGGCAAAAGACCGCTTCCAGGTTGCTGCATTGACCGGTTGCATTCAATGCCGAGACAACCTGTTGACGGTCAGCGGGATTTTTCCAAATATTAACATCCAGGATTGATTTGCCAATCACATCAGCGCGGGTGTAACCGGTCAACGCGGTGAAACCATCGTTGATCTCCACAAAAATGCCATCGCTCAGACGCGTGATCAACATCGCATCGGGATTGGTATTAAGAATCAGCTCAATTTTATCTTTGGCCTCGCGATTCTCGCCCTGCAAGCGCTGATTGATCATCAGGATTAATCCTAAAGTGGTCAGCGTTGTGGCAATCAGACCGCCCAACAAGGTGGAAACCTGCGCCCAGGATGCCTGCAGGATGTTCGCGTCCGGGTTGAGCAGGTTTAAAATAGAACTGACAACCAAGATGCAGCCATAAGCCAGGAGCACCATAACCAACAAATGCGCCGAAGTGGTGACAAATCTGGTCTTATAAAGGTGGATCGCGCTGGCAGATAAATACAACATCCCGGCTGTAACCAGGTAGAGAACGGCCCGCCGGATGGCAAGATTATACTGGAAATAGATGAGATAGAGATCCACCAGCGTATACACAGCCAGGCAGGAGATCAAAGCGGCGCGTCTTTCACGCCGTCCAAAGAAACGCAGGATGCCAATATAATAAAAAACCTGGCTGTAGACGAACAACGCTGTGCTGCCGAAGATCGCGATCGACACCAGGCCTGGGAAGATCCGCAAGCATACCAATGCATAGCCCAGCATCGAGAGGGCGGTGCCTATTACCCACCAACCCGGGCCATGGTGGCTTTTATCCAACCGCCATTGGACAAACAGGGCTATGGCTTGCAAAAGATTGATGATGCTTGAGATCGTCGCAAGGGTGCTGATGTCAATCGGCATGAATATGCTCCTACAATCACCACATTTTGTTCAATTTGAGGTTCGAGAACGAGTCAGCCTGCCAGCGACTGCGCAAAGGCTGATGCGGTCGCAAAGCGCTCTTCCGGCTTTTTTGCCATAGCGCGTTGTATGGCAGCACCTGCGCACCTGGGCAGCTCCGGCGCCAGTTCGCAAGCATCCGGCGGCGGCTGGGTCAGATGAGCGATTAACAACGCGCCGGCATTGCCATGCTTGAAGGGCAGTTCACCTGTCAACATTTGATAAGCCATCACGCCCAGCGCATAAATATCCGCTGCGCCATCCACGTGCGATGATTCCTGGATTTGCTCGGGGGCAACGTAACCGAAAGTGCCCAGCATGAGGCCAGTGCTGGTGATGACGGTATGCGCATTGCTGATCTTGGCAATCCCAAAATCGGTCAAAACGGCGCGCATTCCGTTGTCCGAAGCTGGCCCCAGCAAGACATTGGCCGGTTTGATATCGCGGTGCACAAAACCTTCCGAATGAGCGTAATCCAGCGCGGAAGCAAGCTGCTGAAGCAGCGCCTGCGTCTGGACAAGCGACAGCCTGCCACCGCTCTTGATCAACTGGTCAAGATCCTTGCCCGCCAGGTACTCCATCACTATGTAAAGCCTGCCATCTTGCTCACCAGATTCGAGCATGCGAACGATATTGGGATGGATCAGGGCGGTAACGACCTGGATCTCGCGTGCAAAGCGTTTGCGGAACTCGAGTTCGGCGGACAAGGCGGCGGGCAGGATCTTGATGGCAACCGGTTCGCCCGTTGATGGATGCGCAGATTTATACACTTCCGCCATGCCGCCTCGGCCTACCATTTCGAGATTCTGATACGTGCCAAAATTGGCAACCGGCATGATTCCGTTGACCGCCAGTGCCGGCGAGATTTTCTGATAATCAATCTCGATATGATAAAAACGCCGGTCAACATAACGCTGGACTTGCCGGCGGGCGGGTTGGAAGATGGCACCAAAGACAGCCGCGGAGCCAGCCACAGCTAACATCGGCCCGCCGGTAAAATTCTGAAAGAGTTGAGAAACGATAAATAACGCGCCTGCCAGCAGCGCCACCAGTAAAACGGACAGCGTCCCATATACCAGCGAACGATTGATCAGGAAGTCGATATCCCACAGCCGGTAACGCAGAATCGAAAAAACCAGGCTCACCGCCACAAACACCAGGCTGAGATATAAAAGCGGCTGCCAGGTCAGGTTCCAAAAGATGGCGTTTTTTTCATTCCAGGATAACAAACCGAACTGGATCAGCACGTTAACCAGGCTCTGAAACATTTTTAACAAAGAAAGAATGCTGACGCTCAAAACCACCCATTTAATTTGCTGGATCTGCACCCGGTCGGACGTATTCCGGTAGCGGTGAACTAGCGAATAGACGATGGAATATCCAAAGAAAATGTTGATTCCATCTGGAAACGGGGAAGGCCAGTTGAAAAAATTGAGATACGTATCGTAGAAAAATTGCCTGCCGATTTCAAAGACAACCACCAGGACAGTAATCCACATCAGCCAGCGCGGGGCAAAACGCCCATCCGGAAAACAATACCAGAGTACCAGGAGCGATCCACCCACAAAAAACATTCCCCGCAAAACCGGCCACAGAGCCGGGTAGAGATACACAACCGTCTCGCTGACGCCTTCATCCAAGCTTATCGTCCCCGCCACCACCAGCATCATTGAGAACAAATACTCAAAAGGTTGGTCAGATTTTTTCCAAAAAATCAGCACTCCAGCAAAAAACCACGGCAATACCTCCACCAATACCCCCAGGGGGAAGTAGAAGGCATAAAAATTCCGTGATAACCCAAACTGCCACAGCGCCTGCTCTTGATTAATACAAGCTGCCTGATCCTGCGGCGCAATCGCCTGGCATGGAATACTCCATCGAAAATATAAACCTGTGAGACCAATCATCAAAAAAACAACTGCCACCAGCGCCAGAAAGATCCAAAAGCCTCGCGCCAGCATCAGCCAGCGACCTTTCAAACGAATTATTGTGGGGAGCGATGTCTCTATCATGGGCAAACCCTGTATGGGCCACGGCGCTGCCGTGCCCGTTTCATAATTTTTCAGGCGCGCTTCAACACGTAACGAAGGACAACAATCCCACAGGCAAATGCTGTGGCTTTGCCCAATACCAGATCTTGCTTGCGGTCAAGTTCTTTAAAAATTGCCAGGCCGCTGCCAATCGCAGCAGGATTGATGAACAGGTGGAATTCGTCAATCAATCCATGTTGGATCAGAGCCGAGACAAAAGTCGCGCCGCCATACGCGATGATGTCCTTGCCATCCCGCTGCTTGAGCTTCGTGATTTCTTCCACCAGGTCGCCTTTTGCCAAAACAGTATTATCCCATTCCGAGCTGTCAAGCGTCCGGGTGAAAACGACTTTTTTGGTCGTGTTGAATATTTCAGCGCCGGGTTCATCAGGGTGGGAGGCCCAGTGTGGGATAAAGCCTTGGGCAAGTTTCCGGCCCAGCACAATGCAGTCGATTGATTCCGTTATTTCGGCAACAGTTTTTTTGAGTTCATCATCCCAGTCGAAGGTCAGCCAGTCCATTTCGCCATGCGTGCCGCCAATGAACCCGTCAACCGTCATTTGTACTTGAAGCTTTAACTTTCTCATTTTATCATCTCCTTAGCAGGGGCACGCAGCGCCCACCCCTACATAATCAACGCCTGGGCGAACTCATCCGCAATCCCAAAGCGTTCATCCGGCATCTTGGCCATGGCGCGTTGAATGGCAACACTGATATGCTGGGGCAGGTCGGGCAGGATCTCGCAAGCATCTGGGGCGGGCTGATTCAAATGTGCAATCAGCAGCGCACCAGGATTGCCATGATTGAAAGGCAAAGTGCCGGTCAGCATCTGGTAGACCATCACGCCAAGGGAATAAATATCGGCCCGGCCATCCACTTTAGAAGATTCTTGAATTTGCTCAGGGGCAACATAGTCGAAGGTGCCGAGCATGTAACCCGTTCTGGTCATGGCGGTATTGGCATTATTGATTTTGGCAATCCCAAAATCGGTCAAGACAGCGCGCAGATTATTTGAATCGAGCAGGATATTGCTGGGTTTGATATCGCGATGAACAAATCCATTGGCATGGGCATAATCCAGCGCAGCTGCGATTTGCTGAACCAGTGGCAGAGTCTGAGCCAATGACAGCCTGCCATCTTTCTGGATCATCTGGTTTAAATCTTTGCCGCCAAGATACTCCATCACCAAATATTGACTTCCATCCTGTTCACCCGAATCGAGTATGCGCACAATGTTGGGATGGGCCAGCGTGGCAACAACTTGGACCTCACGCGCGAAGCGCTGCTGATACTCAGGCTCCGCCGCGAGCGCCTTAACAAGGATTTTGATGGCAACCGGCGTACCCAGCCCGGGAAGCGTGGATTTGTAGACTTCCGCCATACCGCCGCGCCCGATCAATTCGAGATTCTGGTAGCTGCCGAAATTTACAACCGGAACCGTCGCGCCGGTCGCCACGGCGGGCGGAGTTTTTTGATAATCTATCTCGATATGGTACAAGCGCTGATCCACGAAACGCTGGATCCGGCGGCGTGCCGGGTTGAAGGATGTTCCGGCAACCATAGCGGTGATCCCAAAGGCGATCACAAAAGACTGTCCCTGTACAAAAAGTGAAACAAACAATAAACTGCCCCCGAAGATGACCGCCAGAAGGGCAGTCAACGCCCCGTATACCAGCGAGCGGTTGAAAATAAAGTCAATATCCCACAGGCGGTAGCGCAGGATCGAAATACCGAAGCAGACAGCCACCAATATGATGCTCATATAAAAAACAGGGCTGTACGTCAGGCGCCAAACCAGGCTGCTTCTGTCAGTCCAGTTTAACAAACCCCAATCTGTGAGCATAAATACCAGGTTCTGAAATCCCCTCACAACAGCAAGCGTACTGACACTTAACACGACCCACTTTATTTGTTGGCGTTGAACCAGTTCGGAAGTGTGCCGGTAACGAAAAGCAAGCGAGTTTATGAGCGAAGCCGCCAACATGATGATGATAACGTCTGAACTCGGGACCGGCCAGTTAAAAAAATTAAACAGTGTCGTGGGAAAATAAATAACACCAGCCGATAGCGTTATCCATAAGATGGCAGCCCAACGCAGCCAGCGCAGGGCAAAGCGGCCATCCGGAAAACAGTACCACAAAACGATCAGGATATCACCGATAAACCACAATCCATTAACAACCGTCTGGAGGGCGGGGTGGTTTCTTACGATCATTTCCGCAACCGCTGAATCTATAGTGAACGTGCCCGTCACAATAAACATCAAGGAAAACAAAACCCCAAACGGTTCTTCCGATTTTTTCCAAAAAATCAGCACCCCGGCCAACATCCAGGGCAGCCGTGCCCCTATCTCCAGGATGGAATAATAAATGGAGAAGAAATTACGCGTCAAGCCAAATTGTTGAAAAGCCTGATCTTGCGCGAAACAATCCGTCTGATCTTGCAGCACGTAGCTGCTGCAAGGTTTCTGCCAGCCGGTATAGAGTTCGATGATACCAAGAATAAAAATCGCAATTGTCACAAGCGCTAGAATGAACCAGGCACAGCGCGCCAACAGCAGCCATCGATCTTTCATGCGAAATATTACAGGGGTAGGTGTCTCTGTCATTATTTATACCAATATTCCTATTCCAAAAGCCCTGATGCAGCAAAACTAAGGGCCAGGTATCTCTACTCAATCTACAATCTTCACGGCAGCCAGATTGCCTGGTCAACCACGCCGCCCAGGTTCCCCACCAGGCGCGGGGTAAAATCTGGGAAGCTGGCTGCGTAAAGCGAGCCGTCTTCCAGTGCAATCAATAAAGTTTCACCTGTGGCCGAGTCCCAAATCAACTGCTTGACCATGCCATCCATCACTTTCTGCCACTCACCGCCCGGAATCCTGACCATCGCCCGCCCCTGCTGGTTCTGGATCACTTCCCAGGCCTGGTATCCCTTTGTAGAAACAGCCGGATTATAGGAAGCCTCATAGACCGGCGGCTCATAACGCGTGCTGCCATCCGCTGAAATCAGCGCTTCTGGATAGGCCAAAAAGACCCCGCTCTCCGGCAGCCAACGGCCTTCATAGGCGATTTTGTCAAGCAGTTTGGTTGGAGTCGTTTGACCAGGAAGCAGCAGGTAGACCCCATCCCCGAGCGCATTTGGACACCCGGCGGCATCATTCCCGGAAAATAACAGCGCCCCGTTCTGCGGCGAAAGGGCAATGCCGGTGTAAAAGCTTTTCTTCATCAGCGCCGCGCTCTTGCCACTGGGTACATCCACACTGCGCAGCGTGTTGCGGCTACAGGTTTCATCGACATCATAGATCAGGAAGTGGGAAGCATCCTGCCAACCGACAAAAGTGGGATAGGTGCTGACCGGTTTGGGCAGCGTGATCACCTTGCCATCGGATACCTGCACCGACCAGGCGCCGTCCAACTGGTTGGCATTCCCAATTGCGCCTCCCAGCGGCTGCACCCAACTGACACCAAAATGCAGGATATATTTGCCATCCGGTGACCAGGCTGGCAAAACGGCCTGCGAAGGGCCGTTGGTCAATTGTTTTATTTCCTTGCTGTGGGTGTCATACAGGTATAGATCCGCGCTGGGCCCCTTCATCGCGCCGATAAAGGCCAGCAGGTCGCCTCTGCCCGGCTGCCATGCCACACTGTCATAATCCCGGATGGCGTAAAGCACAAAGGATTTGGCGCTGACTGCGTTGGCCTTCTCTTCCGGAGAGATGCGGATGAGATGCGTGATAGTTTCGGTTTCACCACTCGGGATCGTCACCAGCACAAGATCAAGCCCCTGCTCTGTGCTGACCACCAGCGCCATCTTATCGCCTGCCGGAGAAATCGCGTGGCGCAGATCACCCTGAACATCGTATGCTGAAATCCTGGTCGCAAAGCCCCCATCCGGATTGGTGATCCAGATGCCGCCCTGTCCCTTAAAAAGAATGTACGGCCCGTGCGCGTTCAGGCTGGCAGGGGCGGCTGGTTTCGTCGGAACCGGCGAGGCGGCTGGAATTGTTGGCAGCTGCACAGCCGGGCTGACACTGGGCAGCGCAGTTGGCGCAGATGCCGCTGTGAGCGGGACCTGTGTTGATGGAACCTGCGCCGCTCCCCTCCCGGTCAAAATTGTACATCCCATCGTCAGGCAGAAAAACAATACAAACCCAACTGGCTTGCGCATCCACTTACTCTGGATCATCCTGGCCTCCCAACCCGAACATCCTCCGACCAACTACTCCATTGCTAATAGTATAGACTATTTTCTCAAACACATCATAAGAACTTTTGTTGGGCAAGAGAGCAAGCAAGAGCGACCCCCTCCCAGCCTCCCCCATTTGGAGAACACAAATGGGGGAGGGGAAAGCTCGAGCCTCCCCCATTTTCGGTCTTTGAAAATGGGGGAGGTGGCCGCAGGCCGGAGGGGGTCTGCACTTCGTCCGCGTCCAGCCATGTGCGACCCCTCCCCGGCCTCCCCCATTTGGAGAACACAAATGGGGAGGGGGAAAAGCTCGAGCCTCCCCCATTTTCGGTCTTTGAAAATGGGGGAGGTGGCCGCAGGCCGGAGGGGGTCTGCACTTCGCCCGCGTCCAGCCATGTGGCAACAATACAGGCCCTTTCAAAATGGAAATATAGTTAAAACTTAGGATAAAATAGTCAAATAGGATTTTGCGAAGGTTATTTTCTCCATCCCGTGAATGTGCTTGGCTGAAATTGAACGAAATTTGCTTTCGAATAGGCATTGCAAAATACTTGAATAAGGCAGGAAATATTGCGCATGATCACCTCAGTCAAACGCTGGTTGGCGCCTCCCGTATTTGAAGGCGACGAGAAAAAGACCTATCGAGCCCGATTAAGCAATATCGGCATCAATTTGGGGATTTTCTTCATAATTCTGACTTTGATCGGCAATTTTTTGGACAGCAGCACACCGCTCAGAAATTTTATTATTGACTTCTGTATTATCGGGCTGTTCCTGGTTTTACGCGGCGTACTGTTTACTGGTCGGGTGCAGTTGGTCGCATATTTCCTTATTACCGCCGTTTTTATTTCCCAGACGACATCAATGGCCAGTGAAGGCACCACCCTGGCCCCCACAACCACCTTATTTTCGCTAGTGGTGATCATAGCCGGCTTTTTTTTCAATATGGGGGGCATTGTTGTTGCCACAATTACAAGTTCCCTGATTGTAGGCTGCTTGATCCTGGCCCGCCAGGCAGGCATGTTACCGCCACCTCACTTCGCAGAATCTACTTTTCAATGGTTCATATTTACACTTACGTTTGGAGTGACCGGCGGACTGGCATATTTTTCTCAACAGCTAATCCAAAATTCGCTCACGCGGGCAGAGAATGAGATCAGAGACCGAAAGAAAGCAGAGGCGGAACTGGAACGGGCCAACCTCCAACTCGAAGAATCAGCCAACCTGGCGAAAAGCTATGCTGCCCAGGCAGAAACGGCCAATCGTGCCAAAAGCGAGTTCCTGGCTAACATGAGCCACGAAATCCGCACCCCGATGAACGGGGTGATCGGTATGATCGGACTGCTGCTGGATACAGATCTGGATGAAGAACAACGTCAATTCGCCGAGGTAGCGCGTTCCAGCGGCGAAGGTTTGTTAACCCTGATCAATGATATTCTTGATTTCTCCAAAATAGAAGCCGGCAAGTTGGATATCGAAACGCTGGATTTTGACTTGCTAAACTTGCTGGATGATCTTTCTGCCAGCCTGGCCATCCGCGCACAGGAAAAAGACCTGGAACTGGTGTTTGGGGCGGACGCTGACGTGCCATACCTGCTGCGAGGCGATCCTGGACGCCTGCGCCAGATTCTGACAAACCTGGTAACCAATGCCATCAAATTCACCAATCAGGGTGAGGTGGCTGTTCGGGTTAGCTGCCAGCTTCAATCCAAAACGTGGTTAGAATCTGGAGCCGGTGATGTTGTACTGTATTTTTCGATCAGGGATACTGGCATTGGCATCCCTACTGACAAGCTTGGCAAGTTATTTAACAAATTCAGCCAGGTGGATGCTTCGACTACGCGCAAATACGGCGGGACTGGCCTGGGATTGGCAATCTCAAAACAATTGGTGGAGCTGATGGGTGGAGAAATTGGGGTGAACAGCCCGATTGGCCAGGGAACTGAATTCTGGTTTTCCATCCGGCTGGCGCTCCAACAGCGTGTTTCGAGTGAGATGATGAATGAAACCAGGCCATTGGATGTTCTGTCTGGGGTTCACATTCTGATTGTGGATGATAACACCACCAATCGTGAGATGCTGTCTGCGCGGCTGTCAGCCTGGGGGCTGCGCGCAGAAGCGCAAGTGGATGGTGCCTCTGCATTGGCGGCGTTGGTTGGCGCGCAGGCAGCAGGCGACCCCTTCCGAATTGCGCTGATCGACATGCAGATGCCGGGAATGAATGGGGTCTTGCTTGGACAGGAGATAAAAAAGAACGAAAATCTGGCGCCAATTCACCTGATCCTGCTGTCTTCGATCGGAGAGCGACGAGTCGCTCATCGATCTGAGAAAAACCAGTTCGCAGGCTATCTAAGCAAACCAGTAAATAATCATGCTCTTCTAAGCAGCCTTTGCGAAGCGCTCGGCATCTGCAACGAACCATCAGCGCTTGTCGGTTCATTGATTGCTATTCAGCCGCCGAGCCTGAATAGCAAGGCGCGCATCCTTTTGGTGGAAGATAATATTACCAACCAGAAAGTGGCGCTTGGGATATTGAAGAAGTTTGGACTGAGGGCAGATGCCAGTGGCAGTGGGTTTGAGGCGCTGGCAGCCCTGCAGAGTATTCCGTACGATCTGGTCTTGATGGATGTGCAGATGCCTGAAATGGACGGGCTGGAAGCCACACGCCAAATCCGCGACCAACATTCGGCCGTACTCGATCATCAAATTCCGATCATCGCCATGACGGCGCACGCCTCAATCGAAGATCGGAATCAGTGTCTGCAAGCAGGGATGAACGAATATGTAACCAAACCGATTAAACCACAGATGCTTTTCGACAAATTGACGAGTTGGCTGCCCAAAGAAACCCGTCAAACCCCGGCAGACCCGCCTTTGCAACCTGCCGCGCTGCCGGATGCAAAAATCCGGGATGAACAAATCCCGGTATTCGATAAGGCCGGGGTGCGTGAGCGCCTGATGTATGACGATGACCTGGTTCGGGCCGTGATTATCAGTTTTACAGAGGAAATCCCCGGACTAATACTCACATTAAAGGGTTGCCTGGGTGATGGTGATGTGCCCGGTGCGAAACGCATGGCCCATACCATCAAAGGGGCTTCTGCCAATATGGGTGGTGAAGCGCTGACGGCGGTTGCTGCTGAAATGGAAGAAAACGGCAGGCAGTCAAACCTTCCAGCCATGCGGGCAAGCCTGAATGAATTGGAGCTGCAGTTTGAGCGCTTGCTGGTTGAGTTACAACAGTATGAAAATGCACCTGAGTGACCCCCTGGCAACTGACAGGCAACCGGCATGGAGCAAGTGCGCCGGTTTCGCACACTTGTCCCGCTGGCTAAAAACACACACTAAATCTTCAAAACATATTCACGATTCTAATACCTGTACAGTAAGATTTGGAGGACGTTAATTTATATAAACCAAGAAGGCAAACATCATGGATAAAACCGCACAAACCGATTACCCGATTCACGAATTTTTAAAAACCCGCTGGAGCCCGCGCGCATTTGCCGCCCAGCCGGTTGAAACCGAAAAACTGCTCAGCCTGTTCGAGGCCGCGCGCTGGTCCGCATCCGGCGCCAATTCACAGCCGTGGGCCTTTATCGTCACCACCCAGGAAACACCCGAAGCATTCGCCAAATTACTCGGCACCCTCGGCGAGAGAAACCAGTTGTGGGCTAAAAATGCTCCGGTTTTGGTGCTTTCGGCTACGCTCAGCGAACGCGAACCCGGAAAAACCAACCCCTGGGCCGGTTATGATCTCGGTCAATCAGTCGCGCACCTCTCGATCCAGGCCAGCGCCAGCGGTCTTTTGGTACACCAGATGGGCGGATTTGACCGCGCGAAAGCTGCCCAGGTCTTTGAACTGCCCGCCGGTTACGCAGCCATGACCGTCTTTGCCATCGGTTACCCCGGCGACCCCGCCTCGCTGCCAGATGGCCTGCGAGAACGGGAGATGGATGTTCGCACCCGCAAACCACTTTCCGAATTCGTCTTTGATGGAGCCTGGAACCAGCCGCTGGAAGAAAAAATAGCCTCAGCGGGTTAGTGCCAGGTACGCCCTGACACCCGTTTCTTTCAACCTGATGACAATGCCTTCCCAACTGGGAGGGCATTGTCATTTTTAGGCCCATGCAAATATTCGCGCAAGAATTTAAAAACCGAACAGGCTTGACAAAAGGTTCATGGCAGCAGCACATGACTGGCTATGCCTTAAGCGCCAGGACTCTTTGCCACTCAAAAATCCATTGTCCCCAACGCTTTAATCACTGGTTCGGCCCGATTGCAAAAAAGCCTGAAACCCGCAAACGTTGATAATAAAATCAACAAATGTTGAGATAAAAATCAACATTAATCTATTGTCATTTCGATCATTATCTGCAATGATTATGCTGGCGTTAATCGGTTTCCCTGTCTTTTCCCATTTCCATAACATCAGCGCTAATTTACAGCAGCCTCGATTCTCGCGCGGGGCAGATCAGGCAAGCTCTTGACCTTGCTCTTCAATCTTCAATCTAAAATCTTCAATCTTCAATCTAAATTCTTCAATCTTCAATCTAAATTCTTCAATCTAAAATCTAAAATCTGTACAAAATAGAGGTATTTTGGAAGACACCGATAAGTCACTCAAGACAGCATATTCAATGATTATGGCGGGCAAAAATGAGCAGGCTGCCAATCTTCTCCAGCAAATCATACGCACAAATCCAAACCTGGCCGAGGCCTGGTACCTGCTTGGCAGCGCAGTCCCCAGCCGGCAGAAACAGATCGATTCATTTAACCAGGTGCTGCGCATTGACCCACAGCGTCAGGATGCCCGCCAACAACTTGACAGGCTGCTGGGGCCTGCACAAGTATCCCCATTCACCATCGATCTGGCCAACTACAATCCCGACCCCGATCTGAACGCGAAGCGTACCCTGGCAATCATTGCGCAAAATTCTACCAAGGACATCAAACCGGCCCAAAAGCCTGTTAAAAAACCGAATATCCCGACCCTCCCCCCCCCGGCGGCGCGGACTCTGGGCATCAGCATTGCGGTGATAGTGGTACTGGTAAGCATCCTTCTTGCCGGGATATGGATCTTGCGCAACCGCGCTTCCCAAGAAATGGCCGCGCAGGTCGTCTCGCTGCTGTTGCCCTCCGTTGGAAACACCCCCACGCCAGAAGCTGCTGCAACCCAGCCAGCTTTCGTACCCAGCTTCCATACCACAGCCTGTTCCTTCAACATCCCGCTCGGAACACGTGTTTCTTGCGGAACCGTCTCTGTACCCCAGAACCGCGCCAGGAACTCCACCGATCTGATCAAACTACCCGTCGTCTTGTTCCAAAGCACCAAACCTGACGCAGGCGTTATTGTCTTTCTGCAGGGCGGCCCCGGACAAGAGGCTATCAACTGGTCACTGGATCATTTTACCGAATTCGTCCAGCCCGTTCTTCAAGAATACGATATGGTGTTCTTCGACCCACGCGGAACCGGTTCATCCACGTCGGCACCAGCCTGCCCGGAACTTAACCCTGTCTACATCGATGCATATTACCACCCTGCGGGACAAGAACAAGCCTTCAACGAATTTATGACTCTCCTGTCTAAATGTCACGACCACCTTATTTCTACCGGCATTAACCCTGGCATCTTCAACACCTCCGAGAGCGCCGCGGATGTCAGCGATATCGCCCAGGCTTTGGGTTATAAAAAAATCAACCTGCTCGGCATTTCCTACGGCACACACCTGGCGCTGAATGTAATGCGCGACCACCCGGATCTGGTTCGTTCGGCTGTGCTCGATTCTGTCATGCCCATGCAGTCCAACGTGTTTACCAGCCGCGCTTCCAACCTGGAATACGCGCTCAATAAAATGTTCAGTGATTGCGCTGCCAGCCCGCGCTGCAACAGCGCCTACCCAGATTTGGAAAATACATTCAACACATTGATAACGCAATTCGATCAGAAACCCGTCAGCATCAAAACTTTCAACTCCGCAGCTGGTATTAGCCATGAAATCACAGTCGACGGAGTGGAATTTCTCAGCGCCATCGCCTGGGGGCTGCAGAACTCCGAGCTTGTGACGATTGTACCCAAGGCCATTTATGACATTCAGGCTGGTTATTACACCTTCCTGACACAGGTCCTCGGCCTTCCCGGGAGCGATTACAATAACATTAACCTGGTCACTTATTTTGCGACGATATGTACCGAACAGGTCTTTGCTTCCACCCCCCAGCAAATCGATTCAAATAATAGTTTTTCACCTGTCATCAAGAAATTTGCACTTATGGACCTCTTTGGCTCCAGCCAGCACATTTTTGACCTGTGCAAAGCCTGGGGCACAAACAGCTATGATCCGCGCGACAGCCAACCAGTCACTTCCGCCATCCCCGCATTAATCCTTTCGGGGCAATATGACCCCACCACACCCGTCACCAACGGCAAGCAGGTCGCCGCCAACCTGCCCAATGGGTATTTTTATGTTATTCCCGGCATGGGTCGCGCCACCACGGTTGGCAGTCCATGCGCCCATAAAATGATGATGAATTTTTACGCCAACCCGGCCCAGGCCCCGGATGCCACCACCTGCGCACCTGCAGGAGCCAGCAATGCCTTCGAGTTCTTCCTGCCGTATGACGGCAAGCTCTCGGTGGCAATGGAAGCCATCGACGACCCTTCCAAAATGGTTCAGGGAATGGTGCCCATTGGATGGATCAAGGACCTGCAATCCCCCACCTACCATCGTAACGCCTACCTATTCGACCCGACCCTGGTAAACTACTGGTCGATCGCTGCGCCGAAATCCGTGGCGCTTAGTTCTATCACCCGCACTTTCGCCAGCACAGGCTTTGAATCAACCCCCATAAAAACCGGCACTTATGCTGCCAATGGGCTGACATGGACAATCTACCAGACCAAATATAACGGAGAACCGGCTATCCTGGCACTGGCTCAAATTTCATCCTACCGCACGCTTGGCATCAACCTGGTCGCATCAGCCCCCGAGCTGACAGCCTACTACGATGGCCTGTTCATTCCCATCCTGAACACCTTCGGCCCAAGAAATAAGTAGCCGGCACCGTCCCAGTCGCCGCTGTCATTGCGAGCGGCGCTTTCCCGCGTGGCTCGAGGTAGACCCCAGTTCCTGTGGGGCATCTCCGGTTTAACGGCACCGTCCCCTGGCTGTAGCGCCACCCGATTAAACGGAGATTGCCACAACCGGCATAGTACAAGAGCGCCGGTTTCGCACACCTGTCCCGATGTTCTTCGGGAATGACAGGCAAAAGGCATAGTGCAAGCTCTTAACGGCTAAAACCCAAAACCGGAACAGTCCAGCATTCAGACAAGCAGATTTACGACCACCCTGTTTCTACCAGATTCCTTAGCCTGGTACAGGGCATTATCGGCCCGGCTTAGAATAATATCGAAAGTATCATCGTCAGCAGACAGATCGGCGATGCCCGCACTGATTGTAAGTGAAATCATCCTGCCGCCAAAATCAAACGGGCTTGACATCACCGCCAGGCGGATGCGCTCAACCACCATAAAGGCTTGCTCACTGCTCGTTTCGAATAACAGAAGCGCAAACTCATCACCGCCGAAGCGCGCGAACTTATCGATTTCCCGAACATTCTGCGTGCAAATTTTTGTTAACAGCATCAAGGCATGGTCGCCAGCCGCGTGCCCATAGCTATCATTGACAAATTTAAAATGATCGATATCGAACAAGGCAATGGCCAAAGGCCGATTCATGCGAATCGCCCGCTTTATTTCCACATTCGCCAACTCAAGCAAATACCGGCGGTTGGCAGCACCGGTCAACCCATCCATCCTTGCCTGCTTTTGCAGCTCAATTTCAAGGCGTTTGCGCTCGGTGATGTCTCGAATGATGGCGGTATAAAACTTGGTGTGATTAACCTGCCACTCTGCCAGCGAAACCTCCATCGGAAAGATACTCCCGTCTTTGCGCTGCGCTTCGGCCTCAAGGGTTTTGCCGATCATGTGCTTCTCCCCACCGCTGTTCACACGTTCCATCCCGGCCAGGTGAGATTGCTGATATGAGGATGGCATTAACATGGTCAGGGGTTGACCAGTAACCTCGGGCACAATATACCCAAAAATGACCTCAGCGCCATGGTTCCAACCGGTAATAGCCCCGGCTGCGTCGGCTGAAATGATGGCGTCAGTGGCAGATTGGGTGACCGCCCAGTATCGCGCGCTGAGTTCTTCCAACCTCTCTTCGTTTAAAAGAGCCTGGGCCGCCAATTCGTTAGCCCTGGCAATCACATCCTCGAGCCGATTGTTGGTGAGTTCCAACTCAGACAGAACATTTTTCTGCGCTGCTTCTGCATACTTGCGCTCGGTAATCTCCAACAACAAGCGGCGAAATACAAAAAAGTATAGAACCGGAAAACTCAAACCCACCAACAAAACAGAATCTAACAGCGCTTGAACCAGATCCGATTGCGGATGCAAATAACGGAACAGACTCATGATTAACAGTTCAATCCCAAAGATCGAAAATCCTAAAATAAGCAGCAACCGTAGAGGGGAAGATGCTTGCTGGGGAATGCGACTACCATTATTCATATAATCATCCTGGATTAGTCCCGGTTCTGGCGCCAAATGATCCATCCATCAGAATTTCAACAAACCATCCATGAACATCGTCATGAAACGCTTTGCATCCAGCTTTTCCGGCAGGTTAATTGCTCCCGTGCTTGTTTTGCGGAAATCGTGAATACTTCCAGAGCGCAGCCCTGTTTTTTGAACAAAAAAAGAACACGGATTCTCGTCGAACAACGTCTTATCGATCAGATAGGCAGCTGCCACGACATCCCACGGGAAAAAACCCCCGGCCCTGAAAAATACTTTGCGATTAAGTTCAAGCCACGGAGAGATCGCCCCGACCAAAAAGCGTGAAACCGGGCTGTCATGCTCCTCGAGCATGCGCAGCTGCTCCCTGCGAAAAACAACCTGTGAACACACATCCATGCTGAGCAGCGTTTTCTGAACATCCGCCGACATTACAAGCGCGGCTGCCGAGCCATCCGAATGAAAATTAAACTCCCCAAAAAAGGAAAATGGCCAGAAATGAAGCGACCCGCCCATAATCACCAGTTCCTTCAAGTTGGGCGCAAAACCCGGGTCCAAAAGCATGGCACTGGCAACGTTGGTGAGCGGTCCCAGGGCCAGCAGGCAAATCTCGCCTGGGTTTGCTCGCACAGTTTCGATCAAATAATCGACTGCCGGGCTGCGCACCCCCAGATCAGCCATCGAACCCGCCCCTTTTAAGACCGGCACAGCGGAGCCCACCAAATTGAGCAGTTTATGCGCCACCTCAATTCCGGTATCAGCGCCCACATTTCCGAAGGTGATGGTAATGCCCTCGACCTGGATATTGGGCGAGGCTAACAAAACCAGGAAGGCAAGACCATCATCCACATCCCGATTGCGCACTCCCGTTGCCGGGTCAGAATCGATCACCACGCGTTTCATCATCTCGGCTGGTATCCTTTTATGTTCTCACTGCGCACGGCATCGTCCGGATGAATACAATCGTTTTACTTCTTCAGCTTGCTGTGCGCCGCAAAGAAACGATCTGGGTCAGCCTGAAAAGCCTCCAGGCAAAACTCCGTGCAAAAATATATGGTACGGCCCTGGTAGAACGCATGAGGATACCAATCAATGGCCGCCGTCATGACGCGATGGCATACCGTGGCTCGCGGCGTGCGCACAAGCTCGGGCAAATCACTTAGAACAGAAGTACAATCTTCAATCTTCATTCTTCATTCTAAAATCTTCATTCTTCAATCTTCATTCTTCAATCTTCATTCTTCAATCTTCA
>CAIMZS010000562.1 GCA_903846015.1 uncultured Anaerolineae bacterium
GTCTACAATAGCCTGATTGTTGGACAAACGAATTATTTTCCTGGCTAATAATGATCTACCGACAGTCTCCATCACCAGTAAGATTTCATCTTGTTTAATTTGCCCCCAGGGTAAATCACCCATGCCAGTAAGGTCAGGTAAGTCCAGACTTCTCAGCAAATATAGTAACTCTTCCTGACTGAATTGAATTTCGTTAATCATATGACCTCAGTGACAAAGATGTGTGCAAAGAAGTTGCCAGTCATTTCGCTGGCATGTTGTACACCATCAACAACAGAATTTCCGACTTCCTTTGCACCTTCGACTACAACTTTTCCCATTTGGATAGCGTTCGAAACGGGAATTCCTAAATCCTTGTTTACAACTGCAAGGCCAGATTGCGCAGTACCGGCATCATCCTTTATTTTTGGGTCCCCGCTCCAGTGATTAATGGTGAAAGGTAGGTCGATTTTTTCCATTGCATTTTCCTTATCGGAATTGGCATAAACAAAGTGATCGTCCACAAATCCTTTCGGGCTACCAGGAATTTCAGTCTGAGATGCCTTGTTTGTGATAAGCCCATAAGCTAAACCGGCGCTCATTGGCCATGGCAAGAACGGTGCTAATATTGCTAAGGCAACAGCATCTCGTCCTTCCAGATAAGGAACAATATCACCTTCTGCGGCATAACGAGTATATTTTTTTACACTAGATTTTGGCGGGGAACTTACAGGAGATCCAAATGTAGTTACTGTCGAAATTCTCCCGTCAAATCTTGGGTCATTTGCTAAGTTATTGGCAACAATTCCCCCCTGGCTATGACCAACGAGGTTGAATACTGATCCAGCCGGAAGGAGTAACATTGCTTGGGCTATTTTTTCTGAATAGTCTGTTGGCAATCCCAAACCAGATTGAATTGCTGCCCCCCAGTTGTTGCTCACGGTTGGATCCCTCATATTCGTGCCCTGAATAAGCACCATATATTCATTAGGTCCAGTCTGATAAATACGAATCGGTGACGCATTCGGATCCATTAAGAGGCGCGCAAGATCTCCTGTGTCTCTTGGACATGGATCATTATCGACATTGGTACCTTGACCTGAAGCTGCTTGCCAATACGGAGCTATTTTCTGCAAGCTAAGACCAAAACTTTGGCCAATATATTCCCATTCATCAACCTCATGGTTGACTCTTAAAGAGAGGCTTTCCAACTCATTCCCCTTGGCTTCTATCTGCCGCACAAGACGTCTGAATTCGCTGAGATAGCTTTCAGATCTACTGCCCTCCCAGGCACCATCCAACCTGTTCACGGTGTTTTGCAATTTACCAGATTCAGAATAAAATTGAGTGACGGTCTGTTCCATCCGGTAACAAACTTCTCTGACATCTTCTATTTGCATTCGAATTTTGGTCATGTTTGAGCCCCTGTTTTATTTAAACGTCTTTATACAGTCACCTAAAAAAGGAGTTTGTACGAGAAGTGGTTTACCCTTGTTGATAAAATATCCGCGCCCAAGGGGCATTTCAATACGCCGGTTGGCAAGACTAATTTGTGCGCCAAGGAAATCTAACTCAGAATTATCCTTTGATAAAACCATGCCAACTCTACCACCTTTTAGTTGCTTAATGATTGGAGACATGGTCTGTGCACGGATTTCATCAAGGGTGCTGCTCCCATAAAGAAAAACTCCTGGGAAATTTTCCAATAAAGGACTCATTGTATTCAATTGACCAAGAATAGCTTCCCTGCCAGGTTGGAAAACACCACCAATATCGTCAAATAAAATTATTGTGCGTTTTCCCTGTGAAACTGAGCCTGATTTCATCTTTTCAACGATTTCTTTCAGGTTTTCAAGAATCGTTTCGGGTGTGTTGAATATAAGAATTTCTGGAAATTCCAGTGAAATACTATTTAAGAAATTGTTTCTTCTAAGCGAATAATAATAGATTTGCCACTGCTTTTGCGGATCGGTCTCAATAATGCTGACAGCGATCGATGCCATGAAATTACTCTTCCCGCTTTCTTTCGGTCCAATCAATAAATAAACTTGAGAAAATTCATCCATCTGGAAATGAATCAGGTTCAAATCCTGATAGCTTTTCCCAATCATAATGGATGTCGCTTTTTGATTTTTCAAATCCGCAGCTTCGATGAAATTCTTGAAAGAAATGCAAGGAGCTAACGATTCAATCCTCCTGGGTATTGGCCCGTGCCACGCAGTTTGAAGGGAGAGAATAAAATCTCTAATACGATATTGGATGGCTCCAACCTGGCATTCCAGCGCTGGGCCATCAATCCAGTAAGCACGGCCTTCAATTTTGTCTTGCAATACATTCAAATCGCGCCCGACTAATTCAATATGCTCGTCTTTGGTGCCAAGCTGAAACACTAATCGTCTGGCAATGTTTGCCCGTAGTGATGTTGATAATTCAGGTCCGCGATTAGTCGTGATGATCATATGAATACGAGCTCTTCGACCATCTCGAACATAATGAGCAAATTTTTCGGCTTCGTCAGGGAAATTTGCCCTCAACTCAGCAAAATTATTGATTATCAAGAAGATGAATGGATCCTTGCTACGTTCATCATCCTGATCAACCATCCTATTTATTCGTATGTCTAGTTCTGTATCCAAAAACTCCAAGAGCCGTTCAAATCGTTCTTTTTCACCACCCATTGGGCGGATTACTGCGCCTGTGTGGGGCAATCCTTCAAATTGGCGCAACTCGCCACCACCCAGCTCGAGTATATAAAATTGTACTTCAGACGGTGTATAGCTTTGCGAAATAGAAGATATCAGAGAGACAAGCGCCATTTCTTTCCCGCTGCCTGGGGCGCCAACAAACCATAAATGTCCATCCTGGTCTTCAAAATCTACAATGAGTTGTTCCTGGCGGCATTCACGTGGTATATCTAGCATGCCAAGCGGTACAACTAAACGATCCGGAAAATTCCCTTCGTGCCATAGCCCTTCATGGAATTTTACCGGTATTCCGGAATCAGAAATAATTTGCTCGAGGGCGATCGCCGTCGGAAGCGGATCAAGATAGATTCTTGCCGCAGGTTTAATATTTTGTTGTTCAGTTGCCTGTTTTAGCAAATCGATAACCATATCCTCTTCTTTTTGGATTGAAGGTTCTTTAGGCTGGATGTCGATTTCGATTTGCGTAAGGTTAGATTTTGTAAAGAGCTTTTGATTGCTACCATCGGGCTCTACCGTGTAGATGGTGTATTCATCTGTTTGCACAGTGGATCGATTTCGAACAGATTGTCCTGCATAGCCGGCCTGAAATTCAACGATTTCATCACCGCGCTTCAGGTAACCCTGACCAGCCCGATTCGCAACCGGCAGCCCTCTAGCTATCATCGATAACATTTCTTCTGGTCTTGCTACCTTCAAGGCGATACGCCAGCCAACATTGCTAAGTAATTTCTCAACTTCTGAGTTCACATCCTGGTTGGCTAGAATCAGGTACATCCCTAGCGAACGCCCCTGGCGTACCAGAACATCCAATGTTTCTCGCAACCTTGGAAAATCTGACAAGCCGCGCGCAAACTCATCAAGAAAGAGCAGCAGGTGAGGCATTTGTTGGGGACGAGAACGGTTGAATGTCCAAATATCCCGTACCTTTGCGAGAGCAAATTCTTCCTGTCTCCGGTCAATTTCATTTTTGATTGAGCTTAAACCTCGTTCCACCAGGTCTGGGCTCAGGTTGGTGACGATGCCGCTTACATGTGGAAGGGTTTCGAATACGCTAAATGCAGCACCACCTTTGAAATCCAGAAAGAAGAAGTTCAACAGATTGGGGGGATATTTCATGGCTGCCCCAATCACCATCGATTTCATGAATTCACTTTTGCCAGAACCAGTTGTGCCAATCAATATCGTATGATAAGCGTCATAACCGCCAACTTCATGTCCATCTGCTTTTTCAGGTAGGAGATTCAAACTAGCCAGTTCGAGCCTGTCTCTTTGGGAACGAACGCCTATTGGAAATTGCAATTGTTCTTTCGGAGGAATTACTTGCTGCCATTTTTGGCAAAGAGATGCTAATTCAAGATTCTCCTGCCCAATGATTTCGGTAATGCGGATACTTGTTGGAAGGGGGGAGTTTACTAACGCGCCACCAACTTCCAATTCTCCTAATGATCGTGCTGTTCGGAGACAATCATCGAGAGAAACAGATTCATAAGACCCTTCCATAGGAATTGTGTCTCTAATGGCTGTTTCAACCAGGGTGAATCGGCGATCATCGAGCAAGTTAACTCGACTTCTGCATTCCCTGGGCCAAACGCGTCCTCCCACAAAGATTAGATGGATGCCAACGGTGACGCCTAAATCCGCTAACAAGGCAATATCCGAATTTTGTCTTATCGTCCCAGAGTCATCCAGAATGACAACGATGGCTTTGTGAGTGCTGATGGTTCCATTATTAGCTTGGTTTAGATTATCCAATCTTAAACGTCGATTTCTATATTCCAGGGCAAGATATTCCATGAATTTTTCAATGGAGTGGGAGTCAAAACAAAGATGTGGTATCCGACTCTGACCGTCCAGTGAATCGGTATGAGTGAGCCATTTGGTCCATTCCCATCTCGCGACTGCATCTTTTGAATCTGCTAAAACAGCAAGTTCAACATTTTGGGGGGAATGATGAAGTATTAAGTCAAACACCAGTCTGCGCGCAAAACCAAAAACCGAAGTGGATAATTTGCCACTTATCGCTACGCTTCCATACCGAGAGAGGGGCAATAGCGCTGGGATATTCGGCACTCTGCTACAATCTTGAATGGTTTGGGTCACCAATTCCATCAAGTTATCGTTAGGGTCGAGATAGCGAGGTGCTTCAATCGGGAAAGATGGTGTTCCAGTAGTTTCTCCAATTCGGAGAGATAAAAAATCTTCGTCCGAAAGGCGGCGCGACCATAGCAGAGCCCCGCGGGTTTGCGCGATTCTTAGTACATCATTGCAAGATGGATATGCTTGTTTGAGAATCCTCGTTTGTTGCTGGATTAATTTTGCAACATCTCCGCGGAACTCTTTTAATTTTAAAATATAAGCCTGCTGCCGTTGATCAATCAACTTCTTATAATTTTTTTTTGATGAAATCGTTCCAAGTACGTTTGCAATTGGAAATCCCATGCTCATCACAAGCATAGGTCCAACAAGCATCCAGTTAACCGTCCCGCTAATGAGAGAAAAGATAATCGTACCTCCAACCATTATGATTGGGGGCAGGGCCGTGGTAAACAAGTTGATTGGTGCAGGGGCTGGGGGAAGTGGCGTTGGTGCAGGGATTTCGATTTTTTGATTTGGTAAATGCCAAGGATCACGCATCGCAGGAATAATCCTACGGCGAGGTTTTTTTATGTCACTTATTCCACGGATGGCATTGGATGGTTGTTGGTCAGGATTTAGGCTCATGATAGGAATATATAAAATATCCCAGCCGACACAATAGTCCAGCCGGGATATTTGTTTTGTACTTATCCGACAGATTATGAAAATTGCTGATTACTAGGCTAACTTGCTCGCCATCTGTTCCCATTCGTTAATTTCATTGCCCAAGCGGGATTGCATCTGATTGAGCTGATCGAGAAGCTGGGTCGTCTGGGAACGCCACTGATCATACAAGCCATAAAACTCAGTTGCAGAATTTCCCATCCAAGCAGGCTGCAGGCCATTCACAGAGCTAGTCATGCTCTGAACAAGGCTGGCCAATTGCTGCTGGGTGTTGTTCATGTTACTCTGAGTACCCCGAGCAGTCTCAACTTCCATATGAAGCGTTGCCATAAAAACCCTCCTTGCCTCTTCGGCAGAACAAAATGTTTTATTTAGAACCCCACGGTTCTACTCAAATTACTATACAGGATGTTATTTCAAAAATCAAGTGACATTCATCACATTTAGAAAATATATTAATTTCAAATATGCAAGTAATTCTTTAAATTATCTATACGGAGAATTTTTAGCGCGAGATTCTGTTATTGCTTTCCGTTTTTTGGGTATTTCAAGATTTGGATATATATTTTAATGTTCTAAAATTGGTATTTTTAGAATTAGCAAGATTAAAAAGAAAAAGACCCAACTCTGTGATAATAAAATAACAACGGGTCGGGTCTTTCTTATCAATCAGGCGAATCTTGCTTACTGACCCCAGACGATAATTACTCCTTCATTGGCACCAGTTACAAGTTTTTCGCCGTTAGGAGAAAATTTTACGCTATAGATAGGACTGACATGCTTGTGAAGGGTATTCACTAAACTACCATCTGAAACATTCCAGATCATGACTGTAGAGTCTTCATTCCCTGCAACAAGTAATTGGCTATCTTTGGAAAAATCAAGAGAGTTTACATTACCAAATTTTCCAAGTAATGTATTTAGCAAATCGCCTGTTTCAGCATCCCAGATAAAAATTGTATCCTTACTGCCTCCGGCCAAATACTTACCGTTACGGGAAAAGGCAAGACTTTTCATGAGGTAATCCTGGCCACCGCTCAGGTTCAACCATGTTCCGGTTTCCGACTCCCACATCAGTGCACCTTGTGTATTACCACCTACTACCTTTTTCCCGTCTGTCGAGAAAGCCACACTCCAGCCACCATAACTGCTCCGCAATGTACGCAAAACCTTTCCATCATCCGGAGTAATCAATTGAACCTTGTTGTCGAGAATTCCCAACGCAATAAATTTACTATCCGAAGATATCGCGATACTATGAACACCTCCAGAAACGGTGTAACTGTTAAGCAGTTTCTGCGAAGCAATATCATAGATTTGCATTGTTGTTTTAATGAGAACATAAATCTTGTCGCTATTTGGCGAAATCGCAAAAGCAGTGGGTATTTGATTGGGCAGGCTTATCTTATGATCGATCAGATTTGCTTTTGTTGGGTCTATAAAGTTAATCGCATTTGACCCTGCATCTATAATCCATTTCCCATCATTGGTCCAATCGATACTGATAACAGATGTTTTTTCAACTCTGTCGTTTTCGCTAAGTTTGCTGATGTTTGCAAGCGTAATTTCGTTTTGAGATACCTGAGGGGTTGCTGTATTCGCTTCCTGTGTTTGCGCTTCAGTGGCGGTTGCCTGGGATTCCTGAGTAGATTCACTGGTTGAAGTTGCTTCAGGAGCACCCGTCGGTGGTTCAGTAGGTTGTGATATAGCAACAACAGCCGGTGTATCAGTCAATTCCGGTACGGCCTGCCCGGTGCCCCGACTGAAGAAAAATATTGCCCCAAATGCTATAACTAAAATAACCGGTATGGCAATCAATGCCCATCTTCTCATGTTATTCGGCTTCTTTTCAACAAAGGCCTGTTGTTCGCCAGTTGTAGGTCTAGACAAACCTGGATTCGTTACAGGCGTTGCAACACGTGCACTGGCCAGGCTGAGCTTGCCCGCAATTTTTTCAAGATCATCCGCAAAAGCGGCCATGGATTGATAGCGTTCTTCCAGCTTCTTTGCCATGGCTTTCAAAAATATGTGTTCGATTTCGGGCGGTAAGTCACGAACAATTTGCCTTGCTTTTGGGATGGGATCGTTCAAATGTTTCAACGATAACTCTATGGGTGTATTCGCAACGTAGGGCTTTTTACCGGTGATCATCTCGAAATAGACTACACCAAGCGAATAGATATCCGATCTCCCATCCACTTCCTTGCTCCTGATCTGCTCGGGGGACATATAGGATGGAGTTCCTACAATTTTGCCAGTACCTGTCAAGCCGTGGCTTTCTTCGGTATCAACTAGTTTCAGAATACCAAAATCAGATAATAATGCCTGGCCAGATTCGTTAATTAGAATGTTGGCTGGTTTCACATCGCGGTGAACCACTTTCTGTTGGTGGGCATAATGCAAAGCGCGAGCTACTGGGGCAAGGATCGCGGCCGCTTCGACATAGTTGAGTGCTTTCCCCATTCTTGAACTGAGTGTTCCACCTGGCATAAATTCCATGACGATATAAGGGGAACCAGTGTATTCGCCATAATCCAACACTTTAACAATATTGGAATGTGATAACTTGGCAAGCGTCTTCGCCTCGCGGTTAAATCGCTTAAGTAGTTTCTCCTTATCAGCAAATTCGGGCAAAATGATTTTGATAGCGACGTTTCGATCCAATACGGTGTCAACTGCGCGATAGACAACAGCCATACCGCCATGTCCGATCTCGCTGACAATCTTATATCGATCAATGGTTTTACCAGATAAATCTTCCATACTCTTTCTCCCTTTACTTTATTCCCCAGAATCGAACTGTTCCATCTTCCGATCCTGTAACGAGGTACTCTTGATCATTTGTAAATGTAACCTGGGTAACTTGGGCAAACTGGGTAATCGTTGAAAAAATCAGTTGGTCGGTTGAAAGATCATACAATTCAAACCCGCCGTTCGATGTAACAACTGCCAGCATACTACCATCATTGGAGATCGTCACATCCAGGAAATTGCCTTTCAGGCTGCTTGAGATGGTGCGTTTTCTGTTCTCAGTTTTGATATCATAGATATCGACGCTGTTTTTCCCAAAAACAAAAGCGGCCATACTTCCATCTTGAAGAAAATCTTCGGCAAGGTTTGTTGGACCACGGGAGATTTTGCAGAAATTATCGATGTTGGTTGAGTCGCTCAAAACACCATTTGGCGAACCCGCAACAAGAAACTGTTTATCATCTCTGAATACAACCCGACAAACACCATTATTTTTTAGAGAAGCGCCAGGTATTAATTCCCTGCCCGAATTTACTGACCAATAATTTATTACTCCATTGGATGCTGCCCCAATTATTTTATCATCCATCAGGTAATTCACCGTTCCATTGAGCGGGAAGTTAATAAGATTGTAAAGTGGAGTGGTTAATGCGGATGTGATCGAGAAAAGCGAAAGGACATCATTGGATTTTGACGCGAAATATTCACTATTTGAAGAAAATGGATATCCACGCGGCAGTGAGCCATCTAATTGACCAATCTCTCTGGCATTTTTTATTGACCAGAGCTGTATTCGTTTGTCTCCGTTTTGATATGCCAAATAATCATTATTGGGGGCGATACTTAGCTGTTTTATTGGCCCGTATTCAAAGCTCCTGGACACCTTTAACTTTTGAAGTTGGACATCCCAAACATAGATTTCATTGTTGTCAGACAACGTCGCAACCATGGTGCTGTCTTCAGAAACTGAGACTGATCTGGTCAAACTATTTTTTGTCTGAAGAGGCGTTTCCCAGTTCAGATTCCCGTTTATGTTCCAAATTCTTGAGATCCCGTTTTCTGAACCAGAAGCCAGAAGGGACTTGCCTTGTAAAAAAGCGATTTGGGTGAAACCATCAACTATTTGCACGGATTGAAATGGCTTTCTGATCTGTTCTCCAGTAGAAAAGTCTAATAGTTCGATTGTTGAATTATTGAGTGCCAGAGCGATAATTGAACCATCAGATGAAATTGCCAAATCTTTGACCATTTTTCCAGCTTGATATGGTTTAACAAATTGCCCTGTAGAAGTATCCCAAATATTTACTTTGAAA
>CAIMZS010000563.1 GCA_903846015.1 uncultured Anaerolineae bacterium
CCGGTTCTAGCACGGCCGATAGTGCCGGTTCTAGCACGGCCGATAGTGCCGGTTCTTGCTCTTGCTCTAATCTGCGTAATCATCGAAATCTGCGTAAATCTGTGGTTCAGACACGGTTCAGACTAGCACGGGAGATTTGGATTGGCGATTGAAGATCGGACAGTGAATTTGTCAAGGCTTCGCGTGGTGTTGGGGATTACGCTGTTGTTGGCTTGTCTTTCTATTGGAGACTTATTTAAGCTGGCGGAGAAACTTGGCGTAGCGCCGTTTTCCAGTAAAACATGGCTGGGGGCGCTGTGCTTATTGGCCCTGATCAGTGGCCTGAGTCTTGTGTTTATTGTGCATGTTCCTCTTAGGATGCAGGGATTTTCGAAGTTCCCGATAGCACGGCGATTTATCGCCGTGGTTCGATGGGTGGGCATTTCCATGCTGCCAGGGACGCTGGCGCTATATTCGCTGATCGCGTTTCAGCCTGTCTATAGAGAATTGCTGGCGGGGCAGGTCTGGCTGCGCTTGTTCTTGTTCTGGTTGTGTATTTTGCTTGCCATGCTTGTGTTCATGCTGGCTTTTCCTGGCACCAGGTGGGATTCGGCCTTTCTGGTTGCCGTGTTGCTTCAGGCGGTTGTCTATCGCGTCGCCATGTATTTCCCGGATATCACCGCCTACCCCTTTACCCTGGGTTGGTCCGAAACCAGTCGTTATTACAGCCCATCACTATTTGTCAGTCGAATAGTTTTTCCCACCGGCGTTTGGGCAGGGCAGAGTCTGTCCTGGCCAATCGTAAGCCCAAGTCTACACCTGCTGCTGGCTCCGCCCTACTTGTGGGATGCGCCCTTGTGGTTCCATCGCTTCTGGCAGGTGGCGCTGCGTTTTGCCCTGGTCGGGTTGATCGCTCCAGCGCTGCTCTACCGGTTGAAAATCAAGGCCAAAGCAGGCTCTCAGTTCTTTTACGGACTGGCTGCAACCTGGATCTTTCTCTATTTATTCACCCTGGCGCTTTACCTGCACCTGGCGCTGCCGGTTTTTATGATGCTGTGGGGTTTTTCGGTAAAAGATCAGCGCAGGACCTGGATCTGGTTGGTGCTGGCATCCATCTGGGCCGGGATAAGCCGGGTAAATTGGTATCCCGTGCCTGGAATCTTGGCCGCGGTGCTGTATTTTTTGGAAGTTCCGCAAAACAATCCCGATAATACGGCGATAAATCGCGATAGTGCCCGTTTTAGCAGGGCCGATAGTGCCGGTTCTAGCAGGACCCGTGTTTCCTGGGCTCAAACCTGGCGTTACTTGATAAAGCCATTTTGGTGGGTATTGGCCGGGACGGCGGTTGCATTTGCTTCGATGCAGGTTTATATTTTTCTTTCCGGTGTTCCCAACCAGGGAGATTTTTATACCAGCCTGATGTCAGCCAAGCTGTGGTACCGGTTGTTGCCGAATGAAACCTACCGGCTGGGAGTTTTACCGGCGATTGTCATTTTTTCTTTACCTTTGTGGCTGGGGTTGTTTTTTATGGGGCGCAAGCGTTGGTCAGAATGGGGTTTTCAGCGGGTTTGTTGGTTGACCATGATACTGGTTGGTTTATTTGTTGGCGGGTTACTGGTAAGCGCGAAGATAGGTGGTGGGGCAGACATCCATAACATGGATGCCTATGCGGTGGTGCTGTTAATCATCTTTGCTTACCTGTTTCGAGAAGAATTCTTCGGACCCCCTGGTTTTGAGTCAGGAATTCCATACCCTGTCAGGGCAGGGAATTGGTTTTCTGGCGATAGTGCCCGTTCTAGCACGCAAAGCGGTTGTTCCATCAGGGCCGATGGTATCGGGTTGAGATCAAGAAAATGGGCCTGGGCTTTCATTGGGCTGCTTGTGCTTGTGCCAGCGTGGTTTGCGGCAAGCAGTTTAACGGCCTTCTGGCAATACGATGCCGCCAAAGCGGAGCTCACTTTGCAGGCTTTGCAGCATGAGGTTGACAGAGTAAACGCAGCGGGTGGGGAGATCTTATTTATCAATCAACGTCACCTGATTTCCATGCATATGCTCAAAAATGTTAAATTGGTACCCGAATATGAAATTGAGGATCTAGGGGAAATGGCAATTTCGCAGAACCAGGTTTATCTCCAGCGCTTTCGTACTGATCTGGAAATGCATCGTTTTGCGGCCATCGTCGTCATCCCGCTGCGTTTTAATCTGGTCGGTGATCAGGATGCAATGGGGGCGGAAAATAATGCCTGGGCTCGTTTTGCGGCAAAGCGGATTCTGTGCAATTACACCCAGGAAGCCATCTTCCCCGATGATAGAGTCGCGATTTATGTGCCGCAGGCAGGGGGGCAGAATTGTCCGTAGCACGGTGATAAATTGTCTTTTCACGGTGATAAATCGCCGTGCTATTGGCTGGTCATGTAAGCTGCCAGCCCGGTGATGGTGAGAGCGATACCTGTTATTCCGAGCGGGCCAGGCAATATGCCATGTAGAAAGACGATTTCGCCGATGAGCGAAAAAACCACTTCCATCGATTGGGTGGCATCAACTGCGGCAATTTCATAGGGCTCCCGACAAAGATGGCGGGCATAAAGAAAAATGGTGGTGGCAATCACACCGGAAGAAAGTGCCACCAGGGCGGTGCTGAGCAGTTGCCCGCTGGATGGAGCCGGCGGTGAACTGAATATCAGCAGTCCAATCCAGAATGGCACGGAACCCATGGTAAGCAGCAGTACACGCGCAAATCCATTTTCCAGGATGGGGTGGTTGATATGCGGCAGGAATGTGCTTTCCCCCAGGCGGGCTTCCCAGACGAACTGATTACCGATCGGATACGCAAAAGCCGCTACCAGTATTGGCACAGCGCTTAACAACAGGCTGTTGAGACCTGTCAGGCTGGCATGTTCGATATTGACCAGTACGATGCCAATGAAAATAAGCGCGGTAAAAATCAAACCTCGAGGGGGCACCTTGCGGCCAAAGAAAATCAACACAATGGGGGTAGCCAATATGGTGGTTTGCCAGGTGGTGGCAACCACCCAGCCAGCGGCGTATTGAGCGCTGAAGCTGATCAGAGAATAAAAAACACCAAATCCGATGCCGCCGGAAACTATCCAGAAAATCCAGTGTGCCTGGAAAACATTCCAGACATCCGCGAACACCCGCGGCCCCTTGGTGAAGAGCAGGATCAGGCTGAGAAAGACGAGCATGAATCCAAATCGCAGACTGGAGCTCCAGACCCAATGCCCGCCCGCCAGGCTCATGGCCCGGTTCAGTACAAAGGTGCTGGAAAAAAATAAAGCTGCCAGGCTTCCAAGCGCTATACGACGAATCACTGACACTCCTTGATGATAAGGATTACGCAAGGGCAAGGGATTGGGAGAGCGACTGCAGATTGACGCTGATAAAAACATGTTCAAGGCCGTGGGCGACACTTGAACATGGGGTGTTTATGATAAAAACAGCAATGCTACACCGGCGATGGCCAACAGCGTCCCGGCGATGGCCTGCCAGCCAAACCGTTCTTTGAAGATAAAATAGCTTATTGGCAGCATAAAGACGGGTGGCAGGGCCATCAGGGTGGACGCTACGCCAATCTCAGCATGTTGAATGGCGAGCAGCGAAGCTGAAACCCCAATAACCGGGCCGAAGAGAGCCCCAAATGCAGCCCATCCCAACGCGTCTGGGTGTGCGCGAACATCTGCCAGCGTACTGGTGATCTGTTTTTGAAACAGACTGGTGACCCACAGGAAAATAATTGCGGCTGTCATGCGGATGATTGTTCCAGCAAAGGGCGGAAAGTTGCCGCTCATGCCTTGCTTGGAAAGTACCAGCCCGCTGGACTGGCCGAGCGCAGCGATGATACCGTACAATACCCCTTGGGCCGAAAGCTTTGCTTGTTGTTCACCAGCCTGCAGGGTAGGGCGTGTGAGCACAACCCAGGCAATCCCTGCCAGTGTAACAATCATGCCGGTGAATTGTAGCGCAGTCAGCCTTTCGTTAAAAAACACCCATGCAATCGCTGCGCCAAAAACCGGCGCCAGGCTGAGCAGCAGCAGGCCAATCCGCGGGCCAACCAATTGGTAAGAGCGAAAGAGGAATGCGTCGCCAATGGCCAGTCCAATGATGCCGGAAAGCATCAACCAGCCCCAGCGGGAGGCGCCTGCGTTGAAGGGGATGGGTTGGTTATAAAGAATAGTATTGATCAGCAGCAATGCCAGAAATGCAAGAGTAACGCGCACGATGTTGGTCACACGCGAACTGAATTTCTGCCCCGCGAAGGTGAAACCTACTGCCGAAAGCGCCCAGCAAAAGGATGTGAAAAGTGCCGCAATTTCGCCGATGAAGGTCATTTATTGATCTCTATTTGATCACTGCGATTTACGATAGTCCCGGTTCCAGCATGAGGCGATAGTCCCGGTTCCAGCGATAGTGCCGGTTCTATCACGGCCATGAGATCGCCGTGATAGGTGGATTGATTTTAGTCCAGTTTTTTTGCAAAGTGTGCCAGG
>CAIMZS010000564.1 GCA_903846015.1 uncultured Anaerolineae bacterium
GATATCGCCAGCGATGCCGTGCGCGCGGCTGCCGGTTTCGGCGGAGAGCCTGGCTGCGGCAGCCTGGATGCGGGCATCGTCGCGTCCATTGATGGCGAGCTGCGCACCTTCATGCGAGAGCACCAGGGCAGTGGCGTAGCCGAGTCCGCGGGAGGCGCCGGTAATGAGAACACGTGTGTCTTTCAGTTTTAAGTCCATATTGACTCCTGAGGGGATGGTAGAGTGAAGATTGTAGAGTGAAGAATGAAGGGCTCACCGGGGCAGGATGAGGGGATTAGACCCATTCCAGATGGAAATCGATCACATCGCCGTCGGTCCAGTTGGATGCGACCCAGCGCTGGATGGTGTGGATGGCGCTTTCAAGGTGCGGGCGCTCGCTGCCCACCAGGGCGCAGCCGATCAGAGCCTGCTGCCAACTGTCCTGCAAGTCAATCTCCGCGACAGACAGATTGAATTCGCGCTGCAGGCGGTTCATGAAGGGTTTGATGCGCCCGCGCTTTTCTTTGAGCGAGGCGCAGCCGGGCAAGTGCAGGTGGATGCTGAGAGATGCGATCATAAGGGTTCAAAAATTGTACATGCGCGGCGGGATAAAGTCAATGCAGCCCCAAAGTTTTCTTGACAACTTGTTAGAACATTTGTATACTGAAGACATGATCCAACGCGCCTGCCCCCCAAAATTACTCAGTCACCGCCAGCTCTCCTGAATACGAAGGTTGGATGCTTAAAACCGTTACCCAGTGTTACCCAGTGTTACCCAATGTGACCGGCGTTGAATTCCTGTCAATATAATATATTTATCGATAAGCGCCCTGTAACAATTTACGATTTGGATTTTTCGCTTTACAATGACAGCCTATGGACACCGAAACCGCATACAACCTGGCACTGGATTACCTGTATAGTTTTGTCGATTACAGCCTGAAACATTCTTCCGAGCTGGCCAAAGCCGACTTTAACCTGGGACGCATGCGCCAGTTGATGGCCCGGCTCGGCGATCCGCAGGAGCGCTACCCGAGCATCCACGTCGCCGGGACCAAGGGCAAAGGCTCCACCTCAGCCCTGTGCGCCGCGGCGCTGCAGGCGGGAGGCAAAAAGGTCGGGTTGTATTCTTCGCCGCATCTGCAAGATTACACCGAACGGATCCAGGTGGATGGCAAGCCGGTCAGCCACGCGGAACTGGCTGAACTGGTGGAACTGATCAAACCGGCTGTGGCGCAGATCCCGCTGCTGACCACCTTCGAGATCACGACTGCGCTGGCATTCGTTTATTTTGAGCGTCAGAAAGTGGATGCGGCTGTGATCGAGGTGGGGCTGGGCGGCAGGTTGGATGCCACCAACATCATCAACCCACGCGTCGCGGTGATCACATCGCTTTCCTACGATCACACCGCGGTGCTGGGCAATACGCTGACCCTGATCGCCGGGGAAAAGGCCGGGATCATCAAGCCGGGTGTGCCGGTGGTGTCTTCCCCGCAAAAAGAGGAAGCCCTCAAGGTGCTCGAAAACATAGCCGCCGAACGCGCCTGTGAATTTACGCTGGTAGGGCGTGAGGTGCTTTATACGGCCGGGGAGCATACACTCAACGGGCAGGACTTCCAGGTTTCACGACCGGGTTTCCCGACGGTTGAATTTTGCATCCCACTGCTGGGGCAGCACCAGGTGGAAAACGCCGCGACGGCCTATGCAGCGCTGCACGCGGGCGGTTTTGATCTGACGGAGGCGCAAATCGCGCAGGGCTTTGCCAGGGTGAAATGGCCGTGTCGCTTTGAAATCGCCAGCCTGGAGCCAACGCTGATCTACGATTCGGCCCATAACGAGGATGCCTTTGAACGACTGACTCAGACCCTGCAAACCTACTTCCCGGGGCGCAAGGTGGTCATGATCCTGGGCATCTCGGAAGACAAGCACCTGGTCGCCATGCTGAAGGCGATCCAACCATTGATCGACACGCTGATCGTGACGCGCGCAGACCACCCGCGGGCGCTGGAAGCTGAGAAAATCAGCGCAACCGCCCAGGAAATCGGGCTGCGCTGCGAGGTGTCTATACCGGTCAAAACGGCCTTAAAGCGGGCGCTGGAAATCGGGCAAAAGAATGGTAGTATTATCCTTTCGGCAGGCAGCATGTTTGTCACTGCCGAAGTAAAAACGGCCTGGCAAGAGAGGGCAGATTAACCATCCGAAGCAAGAACCAGGATTATTCGATGACAGAAAAACGAAATACAAAAGAAGAAAATTGGAACGACGAAGACGAAGAAGACGAGAATTTCAACACCGCCATCTCGCAGCGTACCGAGGAACTGTACCGGGTACCCACGCATGAAACCGATGCAAACGGCATCTTCGAGGCCCTGGTGCTGCCCATGCGCGACCTGGTGGTTTTCCCACACATGGTTTCGCCGGTGTTTGTGGACAACGAAGCCTCCATCCTGACGCTTCAGACGGCCCACGAACGCAATCAGACCGTCATCGGGCTGACCCAGCTGGATCCTGAGAAGGAGTCACCCAAGGCCGTTGATTTCCTGCCGATTGGCGTGGAAATGGCGGTTGGACGCCTGCTGACCATGCCGGATGGCAACAGCTCCGGGCTGGTACAGGGGCGGCGGCGGGTGGAAGTACTCGAATTCACACGCTTTACACCCTACATCAAGGTGAAGGTCAAGGTCATCACCGAAAGCGAGAAGGCCGACAAACAGACCCAGGCGCTAATGCGTTCAGCCCTGAGCATGTTCGACCGTTGCGTACAACTAAACCGCTCCATCCCGGAGGAGGCGCACCTGTTTGCGCTGAATATCGCCGAACCGGGCTGGCTGGCAGACATGCTAGCGACCTCCATCTCGGTATCTTTCGATGAGCGCCAGAAGCTGCTGCTGATGCGCGAACCGAAGGCGCGGCTGGAGCGTATTAATGAACTGCTGGCTGCCGAAGTGGATGTGCTGGAACTGGAAGATGACATCCACACGCGCGTGCAGAACGAAGTGGATAAGAGTCAGCGCGAGTTTTATCTGCGTGAACAGATGAAGGCCATCCAGAATGAACTGGGCGAAGGCGACATCTGGACGCGTGATGTGACCGAGCTGCGCGAAAAAGTGGACAAGGCCAAGCTGCCCGAGGAAGCGCGCAAGACAGCGCTGAAGGAGATCGAAAGGCTGGGTCAGATGCCGCCGATGGCGCCCGAAGTCGGCATCATCCGCAGCTATATCGAGTGGATCCTGGACCTGCCCTGGTCGATCATGACCGATGACAACCTGGATGTGCGCCACGCTGCCGATGTGCTCGACCGCGATCATTACGGACTACAAAAAGCCAAGGACCGCATCCTGGAATATATCGCGGTGCGCTCGTTGAAACCAAAAAAAGAACGCCAGCCGATCCTGTGCTTTGTAGGCCCGCCCGGTACCGGCAAGACCTCGCTGGGACGCTCGATCGCCGAGGCGCTCGGGCGCAAGTTTGTGCGCGTCTCGCTGGGCGGGGTGCGTGACGAAGCTGAGATCCGCGGTCACCGGCGCACCTATATCGGCGCGCTGCCCGGGCGCATCATCCAAACGATGAAACGCGCCGGAAGCGGCAATCCGCTGTTTATGCTGGATGAGATCGATAAACTGGGCAATGACTTCCGCGGCGACCCTTCGTCGGCCCTGCTGGAAGTGCTGGACCCGGAACAAAACAATTCCTTCAGCGATCATTACCTGGAAATTTCGTTTGACCTCTCCAAGGTAATGTTTATCACCACAGCCAACACGCTCAACACCATCCCCGAAGCGCTGCTCGACCGGCTGGAGGTGATCGAGTTCCCGGGTTACATCGAAGAAGAAAAGATGGCGATCGCCGACCGGTTCCTGATCCCGCGACAGATGGACGAAAATGGGATGCATGACACCAACCTGCGCTTCGCCGAAAGCGCCCTGCAGCGTATCATCCGCGAGTACACCTATGAAGCCGGTGTGCGCAATCTGGAGCGCGAGATCGGCAGGGTGGTCCGCAAATCGGCGCGTTTGAAGGCCGAGAAGCGTGAATACCCCACCATCGTGACCCCCAATATGGTTGAAAAGTTCCTGGGCCCGCCGCAGTACCTGCGCACCGAGGCCGAGCTGCGCGATGAAATCGGCGTGGCAACCTCGCTGGCCTGGACCGAAAATGGCGGCGAGATCATGTCGATCGAAGTGGCCGTGCTGGAAGGCAAGGGCGGACTGCAGATGACCGGGCAGATCGGTGACGTGATGCAAGAATCCGGACAGGCGGCCCTGACCTACATTAAATCAAGGGGCGATACGTTTGGGATCGAGCCGGATGTATTCGAACGGATGGATATTCATGTGCACATGCCAGAAGGCGCGATCCCGAAAGACGGGCCGAGCGCCGGAATCACACTGGCATCTGCAATCCTTTCCGCGCTAACAGGCCGCCCGATCTACCGCGACGTGGGCATGACCGGAGAGATCACGCTGCGAGGAAGAATTCTTCCGATCGGTGGCGTGCGTGAAAAACTGCTGGCCGCGCACCGCGCCGGTTTGAAAATTGTGATGCTGCCGCAGAAAAACATGAAGGACCTGGTGGATGTGCCCAAACGGGTGCGCACCGATTTAAAGATCATCCCGGTGGAACACATGGACCAGGTGCTGGAAGTGGCGCTGTACCCTGAGCCTGTGGCGCCACCGCCCAGGCCGCGTAAACGCCCGGATGATGCGCAGCAGGATAACGAAGAAGAATAGATTTACCAACCATGTCGATCTCGTTGAAAGGCAAGGTGGTGCTGATTACCGGGGCATCCTCCGGGTTTGGGGAGGATGCGGCGCGCCTGTTTGCGGCGGAGGGCGCCGCGGTGGTATTGGCGGCGCGCCGGGTGGATCGGATGCAAGCGCAGGTGGCTCGCATCCGGGCGGCGGGCGGCGAAGCGCTGGTAATACCGCTGGATGTTAACAACCGGCTGGACATCGACAGCATGGTAACGAGTGTGATCGCGAACTACGGGCGCATCGATATCCTGTTTAATAACGCCGGTTTTGGCCAGTTAAACTGGTTCGAGCGGCTGGATTCACAACGGGATATTCAGACTTTGGTGAATGTCAATTTGACCGGTTTGATGGAAGTCACCCACGCGGTGCTGCCGCACATGCTCAAACAGCGCAGCGGTCACATCATCAATATGTCATCCGTGGCGGGTTGGATCGCCCCGCCGATGTTATCGGCCTACGCGGCAACCAAATTTGGGATACGCGGTTTCAGCGATGCCTTGCGGCGGGAAGTTGGCATGCACGGCATCCGTGTTTCAGGGATTTATCCCGGTTTTGCGCGCACAGAATTTGGCAAGAATAACGAGCCGGGTGTGTTGAACGGGTTTCATCCACCCGCCTGGACTTCGATGAGTTCTGAATATGTGGCCCGCCGTGTGGTCTCGATCGCGAAACGCCCGCGCAGAACCGTGGTCATCCCGTGGTGGTTTGTCCCGATCTTATGGGCAGATAGCAATTTCCCCAGCATCGTGGATTGGGTGATTGAACAGTTTTTTGTAAGAAAATACCGCAAGACTCAACTTTAGGAGAAGCTCATGTCTCGTGCTCATTTGGAAAAATTGTATGCTGCCATGAACGCTGCCGGACTGGAAGCGCTGGCATTGAACCCGGGGCCAAGCATGGCCTACCTGACCGGTGTAAGCTTTCACCTGATGGAACGCCCGGTGGTGATGCTTTTTTCACCGGGTCACGAACCGGCGTTGATTCTGCCGGAATTAGAAATGCTCAAGGTGGGGCTGCTGCCTTACCCAGTCCAGGCCTTCCCGTACTCGGAAGTGCCGGAAGAGTGGAACATGGCTTTCCAGAAGGGCATCCAGGCGCTGGGGTTGGACGGCAAGGCGATTGGGGTGGAGCCGCGCGCGCTGCGCATCCTGGAACACCGCTTCATCGAGCAAGCCGCGCCGCGCTCCAGCTTTCCAGATGCAGCCGCAGCCCTTTCAGCCCTGCGTCTGAACAAGGATGCGGATGAAATCGCCAAAATGCGCCGCGCTGTCACAATTGCGCAGGATGCGCTCAAGGCCACCATCCCGCTGATCCGAATCGGAATGAGTGAAAAAGAAGTAGCCGCAGAACTGACCATCCAACTGCTGAGAAACGGTTCATCGCCTGAGATTCCCTTCTCGCCAATCGTTTCGGGCGGGCCAAACAGCGCCAACCCGCACGCTTCGCCGTCTGAGCGTAAACTGCAGACAGGCGACCTGCTGGTGATCGACTGGGGGGCGGCCTACGATGGCTACATCTCTGATCTGACGCGCACGTTCGCGGTCGGCGAAGTGGATGCCGAATACCAGAAGATCCACAAGATCGTCCAGCAGGCCAATGCTGCCGGACGCGCGGCGGGCAAACCCGGCGAAGCGTGCGCCGCGGTTGATAAAGCCGCGCGTGATGTGATCGAGCAGTCCGGTTACGGGGTTTATTTTACCCACCGCACCGGGCATGGGATTGGCATGGAAGGTCATGAAGACCCGTATATGCGCGCTGGCAACCTGCAAATCCTGGAGCCAGGCATGTGTTATACGGTTGAACCCGGCATTTATCTGCCCAACCGCAACGGCGTGCGCATCGAAGACAATATGGTCATCACGGCGAACGGCGCAGAAAGCATGAGCGACATGGAACGCGAAATTCGCGTGGTTGGGTAAACCTGGAATAAGACGATCATGATCCCGATTTCTGATTTGAAGCGGATGTTAAAGATTGAAAACAACCTGATCCATGAGCAGACCAGGGATCTGAACCAGCTTGAAACACTGATACAGCCGCAGCCCAGCGGCAACTGCATGAACTGGGTGTTGGGTCACCTGTTGGATAACCAGATCAACCTGCTGACCATGCTGGAGGGCGCATCTCCGGTTGAACCGGCAAACCTGGAACGTTACCGGCGCGAATCGGATCCGATCAGGGCTGATGGGGAAGGCGTGCTGAGGCTGGAACAACTGCTGGCAGGCCATGATGCGGTCTTCGCCGCCATCGGTGCGCGCCTGGACGAAATGAACGAGGTTGCTTTTGAGCGGGAGATTGAGCAAGGCGGGCGCCGCCTGACACTCGGGTGGCGGGTTTTCTTCCTGCATTTTCACTACACTTTTCACCTGGGGCAGTTGGAACTGCTGCGGCAGGTGGCAGGCAAGAGCGATAAGGTTATTTGACACCAGGAATAGTCTGGAACCTTTTTTGTGTGATGATTTGGCCGCTGTAAGGCGGCCAAATCATCACCTGCTGAGAAAACAATCGATTTGTGTTTATCTGCGCGGCAAAATCAAAGTGGGGATGCGCCGTGGCGAAAGACTTGTGAGCGGGTTATTGCGGGCCGCTGGTGATTCCAAAGGGTAATTTAATGGTCGCTGCGATGATAATGGTTCTCTTTACCATCATCGTGAGAATCTCTGCCTTCCACTTCCGTGGTGCCGACGCGCACATCCACCTTCGCACCATTCACCAGGGTAACTGTCCAAATAATTTTGCCGGCAACCAGGGGCGTGGAGCCGGGGAATAAGAAGCTGGTGTACCCGCCGCCGACCGGATCGGTGACAGACATGCTGCTGCGGTAAAATTCGACGCCGTTTTCGACACCCACCAGCGTGGCGATGGCCTGCCCATCGACCTGGCCAGTGTTCTGGACAACCAGCCAGATACGCATTGGTTTGGCCTCAGCAAGTTCAACATCAGAAGGCACTGCAAAATAGATGATCCTGAGATCAAACGTGCCCGGAACCGGGGGAATGACAGTTGGGACGGCTGTCATAGTGGCAGGCTGGCTCGTATTGGTTGGAATGGCCGTGGGCGGTACAGCTGTAAACGTCGCCGTAGGCGGTATTACGGTTGGCGGTATGGCTGTCGGTGGCATAGCTGTAAAGGTTGCGGTGGGCGGTATTGACGTGGCCGTTGCTGTAGCCGGGACGGATGTAAATGTTGCGGTAGGCGGGACTGAGGTCGCGGTTGCCGTGGCGGGGATAGATGTAAATGTCGCGGTAGGCGGTATTGAGGTGGCTGTTGGAGTGGCGGGGATGGATGTTGCTGTTGCGGTCGCGGTTGCTGTGGGTGGCACAGAAGTGTTCGTCGCGGTAGGCAGCACCGGGAAATTGGTCGAATCGCCAGGGAAAGTCAGGCTCAGGATTTCTTGAAGATTGGTGAATCCATCCTTATCTGAATCCAGACTCTCGATGGCGGCAAAGGCCGCGAAATTCCTACCGGCGGCTTTGTAAGCTGCGCCATACGGATTAAGAGTAGGGGGGCTGGTATGACACAATCCACACTGCTGCAGGATAGTGCCTGAAAGGTTGGGATATTTTGTCACTGCGCTGCTCAAGTCGCCGGGCGCGGCTGAGACCGGTTCCGGGAGCGAGCTCATGATCATGGCTGATACCAGCATGAGTATTCCGGTGGTGATAAGCCCCAACCGGAGAAAACCATTCGAGCGTTGATAAAGTTCTTTTCTTGGCATGTTATTCTCCTTATGCTATTTTTGAATGAAACGGATAAAAGTTGCCAGGCAGCCCTTAAATTCTGAGCGACACGTATTCTGGCCCGGATATCCCAATCCGGTCTAAAATCGCGTAAACTGAAACAGCGTGTCGCATTTCAGGTAAATTTTCGGGCTTCACCCAGTATGCCCAATCCATCCGACCAACTTCTGGCACGTACCCGTGAATGATCCAATACTCAATAAATGGATCGTGGATAGACTGTATCGACACTATACCAAGAATTGGGATATTATTTATCAACCATAAGTACCATTCAACGTCGAAAAAGACGCAGAATGATGCCTTTCCCCCACATTTTCTTAAATGTTATGAAATTGCAATACTTCTATGCGCAAAGAAACTGAAGATCACAGCGCTTTCTTCGCCAGCCAGGCGGGGTTTTGCTCAACCACATGCGCAAAGATGGGGCACTCGGGTGTGTGCGCTCCGGGCAGGTAACCGGTGCTCATCAGGAATTCGTTGACGATTTCTCCGCCCGTAAAAACAAAGGTTTTTTTGAATAACTTCGTCCAACCCTCCAGCGCCAACGGATGATGGTCATCCAACCAGCCCTTGAATGAGCCGTGCTGACTGCGCAGCATTTGAATACGACGCGCATTCTCAATGGCGGCATTTACCTTCAGACGATTTCGGATAATGCCGGCATCCGCGAGCAAACGGGCACGATCAGACTCCTGGTAGCCTGCGACGGTATCGATATCAAAGCCAGCATAGGCGCGGCTGAAATTGGCGGCTTTCTTGAGAATGGTGAGCCATGAAAGCCCGGCCTGGTTGATCTCCAGTACCAGGCGCTCAAACAAAAGATTATCATCTTCCAACGGAAAGCCATACTGGTGGTCATGATAGGGCTTGTTGAAAATATCATCCGGGTGGGTGTTGCAGTAATCACAATAGGTTGTCATGCTGCAATTCTACTATAGCCGGGTAAAGATCCTCTTTTTTTGTTGACGCAGCTTGTGGACTGCGGTTGAGCGGCAGGGCTGCCACTAAACCGCCCTGCCGCTTTGTTGTCATCTAACGGACATTGTAGGTTTGCCCAATGGTGTAATTTCCATTGAGTGTTCCCGAGCCTCCCAATGGGTTACTGGATGCATCCTTGATAGTGTCGTTATCGATCAGATCCAGGCGGAGCGTTCCAGAGCCAGTGCCTGTGTTGATTGTGACGGTATAGGTTGTACCGCTGCCGGTTATGCTGGTTATGGACATTCCCGCAAGTGTACCGGTCGGGAACAGGTTGAAGTCAAGAATATCAACGCCGGTTACGATCTCGGTAAACTTCACAGTGAACTTTACACTGGCTAACCTGGTCGGGTTGGGACTGGCGCGCAGGATGGAAACCACTGCCGGTGGCTTATCCACCGTATAGGGCAGACCTGTTTGGAAACTGGTCGTAAGAATGTTAAGGACTGCGTCCTTGATCGTATTGTTGGCAATCAGATCCAACCGAAGCGTGCCCAGGTTGGTACTTGTGCCAGTGTTGACGGTCACGGTATAGATCGATCCGCTTCCGCTGACGCCTGTGATCACTGTTCCAACCAGCGCGCCGCTGACCACCAATTTGAAATCATTAACATCCACGCCGGTCACAGCTTCAGAGAAGGTGACGGTGAAATCCACACTGGATGCGCTGGTAGGGCTTGCATTGGCACGTACAATCCCAGCCACAATCGGATTGGTTTTATCAACCGTATAGAGTTCACCGGTTGTAAAATTGCCAGTCGCTATGCCAACCCCGCCCAATGGGATAAGAGCTGCATCCTTGATCGAATCATTGTCGGTCAGATCCAGGCGAAGCGTACCGGAACCGGAACCCGTGGCGGCGGTGACGGTATAAGTTGAGCCACTTCCGCTCACACTGGAAACCACTGTTTGAATGAGCGAGCCGGATGCGACCAGAACAAAATCGGTCTTATCCACTCCGGTCACAGGTTTGGAGAATGTCACCGTGTAGATGACACTGGTTGCCTTAGTGGGGTTGGCGCTGACGCGGACAATACTGAGGACGGTCGGCGCATTGATCGTGATGAATGACCAGTACGAATTGCTGTTGGCGTAGGTCGCCCCGCCGGCATTAACCGAGCGCACCTGCCAGTAGTAGGTGGCATTGAAGGATAATCCGCTCAGCACCTTACTGGTGGCTGTGCCGTTATTACTCCACGAGGAGCATTCGTTATCGTTGGTGGTATCGTAACAGACCTCATAGCTTGTCGCACCTGCGCTTGGTTCCCATAAGAGGGTCAGTGAGGAGGGTTGACCAATCGCTCCATTGGTCGGCGCAGACTTGTTGAAGAATCCAGGCGGGCTGACGGTGGTGAATGACCAGTAAGCGCCTGTATTGGCATAGAAGGGTCCGACGCTGTTCTTTGCGCGCACCTGCCAATAATAGGTGGTGTTCTGGCTCAGCCCGGATAATGCTGCACTGGTGGATGCGCCGGCACTGACCCAGTTGGAGCAGGCATTGTCGTTGGTAATGTCAAAGCAGTACTCGTAGCTGGCAGCGCCAGTGCTGGTGCCCCAACTGAGGGTGGGGTTTAATGGCTGGTTGGTCGCGGCATTGGCAGGCGCAGACTTGCTGAAAGTGCCAGGCAGAACTCCGGTCGTGAATGACCAGTACACGCTTGTATTCGAGTACGCGGAACCAGTGCTATTCCTGGCGCGCACCTGCCAGTAGTAGGTGGTGAAGGCGTTGAGATCGGCAAGAATAACAGATGTGCCCGTCGTTGAGATCCAATTCGAGCAGGCATTGTCGTTGGTAATATCCAGGCAATACTCGTAGCTGGAAGCGCTGCTGCTGACTCCCCAACTAATGGTCGGATTGATGGCCAATCCCACTGCGCCATTTGCCGGAGCAAACTTGCCGAAAGCGCCGGGTAGAACTCCGGTGGTGAATGGCCAGTAGGTGGAATAGAGATCGCCATTGGCGGGAGTGACGCCGATGGTATTCCTTGCGCGCACCTGCCAGTAATAGGTGGTCAGATATGCCAGGTTGGAGAGAGTGACGGAAGTACTGGTGGTGGAGACCCAGGAGGTACCACAGAAGGTATCGTTGCTAGTGTCAACACAATACTCGTAGCTGGTCGCGCCGCTGCTGGCTGCCCAACTGAGGGTGGGATTGACGACCAGGCCGGTTGAGCCGCTGACAGGGGCAGATTTTCCGAAAGCGCCAGGCAGGCTGCCGGTGGTGAATGACCAGTAAGTGCCTGTATTGGCATAACTGGGACCGATGCTGTTCTTGGCGCGCACCTGCCAGTAATAGGTGCTGTTCTGGCTCAACCCGGACAATGCCGCACTGGTGGACGTGCCGGTACTGACCCAGGTGGAGCAGGCGTTGTCGTTGGTGCTGTCAAAGCAATATTCGTAGCTGGCAGCGCCCGTACTGGCTGCCCAACTGAGCGTGGGATTAAGCAGCTGGTTGGTCGCGACATTGACAGGCGCAGATTTGTTGAAGGCACCTGGCAGAACTCCGGTCGTGAATGACCAGTAGGTGGAATAGAGATCGCCATTGGCAGGGGTGGAGCCGAGAGTATTCTTTGCGCGCACCTGCCAGTAGTAGCTGGTCAGAGAACTCAGGTCGGAAAGCGTGACAGAAGTGCTGGTGGTGGAGATCCAGGAGGCGCTACAGAAGGTATCGTTGCTGGTGTCAACACAATACTCGTAGCTGGTCGCGCCAGCGCTAGCTGCCCAACTGATGGTGGGATTGGTGACCAACCCGGTCGAGCCGCTGACCGGGGCAGATTTGCTGAAAGCGCCGGGCAAACTGCCGGTGGTAAATGACCAGGCAGCATTTGCATCGGCATAGACGGTTCCGATGCTGTTCTTTGCGCGCACCTGCCAGTAATAGATGGTGTTCTGGCTCAGTCCGGATAATGCCGCGCTGGTGGATGTGCCGGTGCTGACCCAGGTGGAGCAGGCGTTGTCGTTGGTGCTGTCAAAACAATACTCATAGCTGGCAGAGGCAGTGCTGGCTGCCCAACTGAGTGTTGGGTTCAGTAATTGGTTGGTCGCGGCTTTGGCGGGCGCAGACTTTCCGAAAGTACCGGGCAAAACTCCGGTGGTGAATGACCAGAAGCCTGAGACATCTCCGTTCGCAGGGGTGAACCCGATGGTATTCTTTGCGCGCACCTGCCAGTAGTAGTTGGTTACGGAATTCAGATTGGCAAGCGTGACGGAAGTTCCAGTGGCGGAAACCCAGGAGGTATTGCATGCTGCGTCGTTGACAAGATCAACGCAGTACTCATATCCGGTCGCGCCGGTGCTGGCAGCCCAACTGAGTATGGGATTGACGACCAGGCCGGTTGCGCCGCTGGCGGGAGCAGATTTGCTGAAAGCGCCGGGCAGACTGCCGGTGGTGAATGACCAGTAAGTGCCTGTATTGGCATAGCTGGGTCCGATGTTGTTCTTGGCCCGCACCTGCCAGTAATAGGTGCTGTTCTGGCTCAGCCCGGATAATGTCGCACTGGTGGATATGCCGGTGCTAACCCAGGTGGCGCAGGCGTTGTCGTTGGTAATGTCAAAGCAGTACTCGTAGCTGGCAGCGCCTGTACTGATTTCCCAACTGAGCGTGGGATTAAGCAGCTGGTTAGTCGCGGCATTGGCAGGCGCAGACTTGCTGAAAGCGCCGGGCAGAACTCCGGTCGTGAATGACCAGTAGGTGGAAGAGATATCCCCATTGGCAGGGGTGACGCCGATGGCATTCTTTGCGCGCACCTGCCAGTAATAAGTGGTCAGTGAACTCAGATCGGAGAGCGTGACGGAGGTGCTGGTGGTGGAGACCCAGGAGGTGCCGCAGAAGCTATCGTTGGTCGTGTCGACACAGTACTCATAGCTGGTCGCGCCAGAGCTGGCGGCCCAACTGAGGGTGGGACTGGCGACCAAGCCAATCGAGCCGCTGACCGGGGCAGATTTGCTGAAAGCGCCGGGCAGACTGCCGGTGGTAAATGACCAGGTAACGCTTGCATCGGCATAGACGGTTCCGATGCTGTTCTTGGCGCGCACCTGCCAGTAATAGGTGCTGTTCTGGGTCAGTCCGGATAATGCCGCACTGGTGGATGTACCGGTGCTGATCCAGGTGGAGCAGGCGTTGTCGTTGGTGCTGTCAAAACAATACTCGAAGCTGACGGCGCCCGTGCTGGTTGCCCAACTGAGTGTTGGGTTTAGTAATTGGTTGGTCGCGGCATTGACGGGCGCAGACTTGCTGAAGGCCCCGGGCAGGACTCCGGTGGTGAATGACCAGAAGCCTGAGACATCTCCGTTCGCAGGGGTGGAGCCGAGGATATTCTTTGCGCGCACCTGCCAGTAGTAGTTGGTTACGGAATTCAGATTGGCAAGCGTGACGGAAGTTCCAGTGGCGGAAACCCAGGAGGTATTGCATGCTGCGTCGTTGACAA